>NZ_JBYTAE010000012.1:0-26502 GCF_058787875.1 Hydrogenophaga sp. FW305-3-2-15-A-LB1
CCCCATGCCCCTGACCTCCAACCAGATCCGAGCCCTGCTGTGGGCCTCGATCGCGGTCGTCATCTGGCTGCTGCTTTCGCTGCTGGCCCCCGTGCTGATGCCCTTTCTGCTGGCCGCGGTGCTGGCCTATGCGCTGCACCCGCTGGTGGAGCGCCTGCACGGCAAGGGCGTGCCGCGCTGGCTGGGCGCGGGGCTGGCCATCACCCTGCTGATGCTGGTGCTGCTGGCGGTGCTGCTGCTGATCGTGCCCGTCATCACCAAGCAGGTGCCGCTGCTGCGCGAGCAGGTGCCCGAGCTGCTCAACCGGCTCAACGCCTGGCTCACGCCGCTGGCCGGGCGCTTTGGCGTGAGCCTGTCGGTGGACGTGAGCCTGGTGCGCGGCTGGCTGACCAAGCTGGTGTCCGGTCACGAAGGCGAGATCCTGGAGAGCCTGCTGGCGTCCCTGCGCATCGGCGGCAGCGCGCTGGCCGCTGTGTTCGGCAACCTGTTTCTCATGCCCATCGTGGCCTACTACCTGCTGCTGGACTGGGACAACCTGGTCGAGCGCACCAAGTCGCTGATCCCGCCGCGCTGGCGCGCCAGCGTGCAGAGCTTCCTGGACGAGACCGATGCGGTGCTGGGCCAGTACCTGCGCGGGCAACTGCTGGTGATGGGCGTGCTGGCGGTGTTCTACACCGTGGCACTGGCGCTCGTGGGCCTCGACCTGGCGCTGCCCATCGGCGTGTTCACCGGCCTGGCCGTGTTCGTGCCCTACCTGGGCTTCGGCCTGGGCCTGGTGCTGGCCCTGCTGGCCGCGCTGCTCGAATTCCAGACCGTGCTGGGCGTGGCCCTGGTGGCCGCCGTGTACGGCGTGGGCCAGGTGGTGGAAAGCCTCTACCTCACGCCGCGCCTGCTGGGCGAGCGCATCGGCCTGCACCCGATCGCCGTCATCTTCGCGCTGCTGGCCTTTGGCCACCTGTTCGGCTTCGTGGGCGTGCTCATCGCGCTGCCCGCCAGCGCGGTGCTGCTGGTGGCGATCCGCCGCCTGCGCCGCAGCTACATGGCCAGCGCGCTGTACCTGGAAGGCCCGCGCGCGGCGGTGCCGGAAAGCCCCGAGGCATGAGCACCGCCGGACCCACGCCCCCCATGCGCCAGATGGCGCTGGACATCGGCTTCGCGCCGCTGCCCACCCTGACCAACTTCGTGGGGGCCGGCAACGAAGCCGCCATCGAGCACCTGCGCCTGTGGACCAACAACCCCCTGCGCTCGCCGGTGCCCACCTTCCTGTGGGGCGAGAGCGGCAGCGGCAAGACGCACCTGCTGCGCGCGGTGCGCGAGGCGCTGCGCGAGCAGGGTGGCCGCGTGGGCTGGCTGGATGCCACCGTGCTGGACCCGACCGAGTTCGACGACCAGTGGGACGCGGTGCTGCTCGACGACTGCCACCTCTACACCGCGGCCCAGCAGGCCGCGGCCTTCAACTGGTTCGTCAACGCGCAGAGCCCGGCGCACGGCGCCTCGCGCTGGGTGCTGGCGGCGGCGACCTGCCCGCCGGCCGACCTGCGCCTGCGCGAGGACCTGCGCACCCGCCTGGGCTGGGGCCACGTGTTCCAGCTGCAGGCGCTGAGCGAAACCGAACGCCGGGCCGTGCTGCGCCGCGCGGCGGACGATCGCGGCGTGTTCCTGAGCGACGAGGTGATGGACTTCATGCTGCGCCGCTTCTCGCGCGACCTCTCCAGCCTGATGATGCTGCTCGACCAGCTCGACGCCTATGCGCTGCGCACGCAGCGCGCCATCACCATTCCCCTGATCAAATCCATGCTGGAAAACGAATGAGATTGGCTCTCTTCGACCTGGATCACACCCTGATCCCGCTCGATTCCGATTACGCCTGGGGCGAGTTCACCGTCTCGCTTGGCTGGCGCGATGCCCAAGGTTTCTCCCAGGCCAACGCCGGCTTCTACGCCGACTACAAGGCCGGCACGCTCGACATCCACCACTACGTGCGCTTCGCCATCGAGGCGGTGCGCGAGCACGGCATGGCGGTGTCGCAGAAGGCGCACGAGCGCTTCATGCGCGAGGTGATCGAGCCCGCCATGCACGAGCCCGCGCGCGCGCTGCTGCGGCGCCACCAGGCCGCCGGCGACACGGTGGTCATCGTCACCGCCACCAACGAATTCGTCACCCGCCCGATCGCCCGGGCCTTCGGGGTGGACGAACTGATCGCGATCGAACTCGAGCGCGACGCGCGCGGCGAACCCACCGGGGCCATCCGGGGCACGCCGTCGTTCCGCGAGGGCAAGATCGCCCGTGTGGAACAATGGCTGGCCGCACGGGGACTGGACTGGTCGCGCGTGCAGCACAGCACTTTCTACAGCGACTCCATCAACGACCTGCCGCTGCTGGAAAAAGTCAACGAGCCCGTGGCCACCAACCCGGATGCCCGGCTCCGCGCCATTGCCCTCGAGCGGGGCTGGCGCACACTGAACCTATTCGAATGATCAAGAAATTCATCGATCGGCTGCTGGGCAAGTCCAGCGCCCCTGCCGGCCGCCGTGCCAACCCCTTCGGCAAGCGCGAAGACGTGCCGGCCAGCGTGCACGGCATCGACCGTTCGCTGGTGGACCAGCGCGCGCTGGACGTGGTGCACACCCTCAAGCAGGCCGGTTTCGAGGCCTACCTGGTGGGCGGCGCGGTGCGCGACCTGCTGCTGGGCCTGCGGCCCAAGGACTTCGACGTCGCCACCAGCGCCACGCCCGAGCAGGTCAAGGGCCTGTTCCGCCGCGCCTTCATCATCGGCCGGCGCTTCCGCATCGTGCACGTGATCTACGGCCGGGGGCGCGAGCACGAGGTCATCGAGGTCTCGACCTTCCGCGCCTACATGGACAACGCCGCGGCCGAGCAGGTGGCGGGCAACGAACGCACCAGCAAGGGCGAACTCGCGGGCATGAAGCACGCGGTGGACGCCAGCGGGCGCGTGCTGCGCGACAACGTCTGGGGCCCGATCGAGCAGGACGCGGCCCGGCGCGACTTCAGCATCAACGCGATGTACTACGACCCGGAGACGCAGACCGTGGTCGACTTCCACCACGGCATCCGCGACGCCAAGAAGCGCACGCTGCGCATGATCGGCGACGCCGCCACGCGCTACCGCGAAGACCCGGTGCGCATCATCCGCGCCGTGCGTTTCGCCGCCAAGCTCAGCGGCCTGGGTTTCACCTTCGACGCCAAGACGCTGGCGCCGCTGGCCTCGTCGCACACGCTGCTGGCCGATGTGCCTCAGAGCCGCCTGTTCGACGAAATGCTCAAGCTGCTGCAGACCGGCCACGCGCTGGCCAGCATCGAGCAGCTCAAGGCCGTGGGCCTGGGCACGGGCATCTACCCCTTGCTCGACATCGTCGTGCAGCGCGCCGACGACGACTTCGTGAAGCTGGCCCTGCAGGACACTGACCGCCGCGTGAGCGAAGGCAAGCCGGTGGCGCCGAGCTTCCTGTTGGCCTGCGTGCTCTGGGCCGACGTGCGCAAGGCCTGGAACCAGCACCTCACGCCGCGCCCGAACCAGCGCCCGCCCGCGCCCTTCGCGGCCCTGCAGGCGGCGGTGGACGACGCCTTCGAGGCCCGCATCGGCGACGTGTCGGGCCGCGGCAAGCTCGGCGCGGACATGCGCGAGATCTGGATGATGCAGCCGCGCTTCGACAAGCGCGTGGGCACCTCCCCGTTCAGCCTGGTCGAGCAGCCGCGTTTCCGTGCTGGCTTCGACTTCCTGCGCCTGCGCGGGCAGGTCGGTGAGGTCGAGGAAGAACTCGCGCACTGGTGGGAAACCTTCAGCACGGCGAGCGACGCCATGCGCGAGGACATGGTGGACGCGCAGCGCCGCGAGAACCTGGCCAAGCCGGGCGCCAGCAAGGCCCGGCGCGTCAAGCGCACGGACGCGGACCACCCGGCGGCGGCCGCTGCCGAACCGAACGAAGTCGATCCGCGTTTCCGCCCCGTCGAAGGCGACGAGGGTGGGGATGCGCCGTCGGACGACACCCCGCTGGACGAGGGTTCGGCACCGGCCAAGAAGCGCCGCCGTCGCCGCCGCAAGCCCAACGGCGCGGGACCGGTCGAAGGTGGCGGTGGTGGCTCGGACGAGGCCGGCGGCTGAGGTCTGCTGACACCACCGTGATGGCCGCGCCGCGCGCCGAGGTCACGGCCCATGTGGCCCTGGGCGCCAACCTCGGGGACGCCGGGAAGGCCTTGCGCGAGGCGCTTGCGGCCCTGGATGCCGTTCCTGGTGTGCGGGTGCAGCGCGCCTCCAGCCTGTACCGCACGGCACCGGTGGATTCCAGCGGGCCGGACTACCTCAACGCCGTGGCCGAGGTCGCCACCACGCTCACCGCGCCCGCCTTGCTCGACGCGCTGCAGGCCATCGAGCAGGCGGCAGGCCGCGAGCGGCCCTACCGCAACGCGCCGCGCACGCTGGACCTGGATCTGCTGCTGTACGGCGAGGCCCGCATTCACTCAACGCGGCTCACCGTGCCGCATCCCCGCATGGGCGAGCGCGCCTTCGTGCAGGTGCCTCTGGCGGAGATCGCGCCGCAACTCGTGAGCGCCGCCGCGCTGCGGGCGGTGGCGGGCCAGCGCATCGAGCGCGCGGGGCCGATCGAGGTGGGCGTCCGGCCTTGAAGGAGCCGGGGCCCGATGGCGCGTTTTTTTTGCCACCGGCGCGAACCGTTTGCCTCCGTTGCCGCCTCTTAGGGTTTGAGGGTCTTCCTCGGCCAACAAGGAGTGCATGGTGATCTATGTCAAGAATGTCCCGAACTGGGAGCGCGTGGTGCGGGTGGTCATGGGCGCCATGGCCATCGCTTTCGCGGTGGTCAACTGGGGCGTCTCGAACGTCGCCGTGGGGGCCGGCGTCATGGGCGCCGTGCTGGCCCTGAGCGGCCTGGTCGGCTTCTGCCCGATGTGCGCGATGTTGGGCCGCCAGCTCGACAAGAGGGCCTGAGCATGGCGGACAGCGTGGCGGACCGCGACCACCTCATCCTGGTGGCACAGACCGGCGACCCGGCCGCCATCGCCCGCCTGCTGGCCCTGTGCCAGACGGATGCGCGCCGCTATGCCCACAAGCACTGCCACGCCAGCGACGTCGATGATGCGGTCCAGGAATCCTTGCTGGTGGTCTCGCGAAAGGTCCAAAGTCTCCGGGCGGCCGCGGCGTTCTCGTCGTGGCTGTTCACGGTGATCCAGCGCGAGTGCCGCAAACTGTCGCGCAGCCTGTTCCGGTATGAACCCTTGACCGACGACATCGCCGAAGCGCAGATGCTGGACCGACCGGATGGTGCGCTGCGGATCGACCTGGCCCATGCCCTGGAGTCGCTGCCAGCCCACTACCTCGAGGTGGTGCTGCTGCGCGATTTCGAGGAACTGACCATCGCGGAGATGGCTCAACGGTTGAGCGAGCCGCCCGGCGCGGTCAAGAGCCGCCTGCACCGCGCCCGCGAACTGGTGCGCGAGTACCTGCTCGGCGCTGACGCGCCCGCCAAAAGCTGAGCGTGCCGGGCCTCAGGGGGCGAGCCGCTCGCGCAGCCAGCCGCCGTCGGCCTGCGCGGTGTAGCGCAGCCGGTCGTGCAGGCGGCTCTTGCGGCCCTGCCAGAACTGCCAGGTGTCGGGCTTGAGTCGGTAGCCGCCCCAGTGCGGCGGGCGCGGCGGTTTCAGCAGGAACTGCGCGCCGTACTTCGCGGCGTTGGTCACGAGCACCGTGCGGCTCTCGATCACCTCGCTCTGCGGGCTGGCCCAGGCGCCGATGCGGCTGTCCAGCGGGCGGCTGTGGAAGTACGCGTCGCTCTCTTCGTCGCTCACCTTTTCCACCGTGCCCTCGATGCGCACCACGCGCTCGAGCTCGACCCAGTGGAACTGCAGCGCGGCGAACGGGTTGCCCGCGAGCTCGCGGCCCTTGCGGCTCTGGTAGTTGGTGTACCAGACGATGCCGCGTTCGTCGCAGCCCTTGATGAGCACGATGCGCGTGCTCGGGCGCAGGTCCGAGCCCACGGTGGCCAGCGTCATGGCGTTGGGTTCAGGTACCTCACCACGGATGGCTTCGTTGAGCCACTGGTCGAACTGTTGCAGCGGGTCGGCGTGCGAGGCGGACTCGCTGAGTTCGGCCTTTTCGTAGCTCTTGCGCAGGTCGGCGATGTTCATGCGGGCAGTATAGGAGCGAGGCCCCGGCGGGGCCTTGTGTCGGGTCAATCGGCGAGCGCCAGCAGCTTCTGCAGTGCCCGGTCGTGGATGCCGTGGTGCAGCAGGCCCTCGAAGGTCTGGCGCGCGTAGTCCAGCGTGGTGCCATAGCGCCCGCAGGAGCGGGCAAAGATCTCGCGGTAGCGCTCGTCGCTCAGCGTGCCGGTGTAGCTGGGGCTCTGGCGCGAGAGCGTGAAGGCCAGCGCGCGCACCGGGCCCTGGGGCGTGTCGCAATGTAGCCACCTCGGGTCGTAGACCGGGTTGGGCATCTCGCGCGCCCACAGCACCGGCATGAGGGCTTCCACCTGCTCGTGCGGCACGCGCAGCGCCAGGCCGGCGCAGCTGCCGCCGGGCATCAGCGCGAACACCAGGCCCGGGCATTCATACGTGCCCCGGTTGACGCGGCTCCACATCTGCAGGCAGCGGTGGTAGCCGCGCACGCGCGCCGGGCGCTGCTCGGCGGCCTCGAACTCGGGGCGCCAGACCAGCGAGGCGTAGGCGAACACCCAGAGGTCTGGACGCGGCCCCTGCGCGCGCCATTGCGCCAGCGTATGGGCCATCATCTGCGCGCCGTTTCTCAGGGCAGGGTCGTGGAGCGCGCGCGTCCTCGGGGTGTCACGGTCGGCCATTTACAATCTTTGTCGAGTTCTTTCCCATTATTCTTCACGGAGTGTTTCCCATGTCCTCTCAGGATGACGAACCCGAGTACCGCGTTGTGGCGGTGGTGCTGATCAGCGCGATCCTGTTGGCGGTAGGCCTTGCCTTGGGCATGGGCATTTACAAGTCGCGCCAGTCCGCGCCCAGTGCCGGCCCGGCGGCAGTGGTTCCGGTCGCGGCCGTTGTGGCTGTGACCACGGTCACTCCGGTGGGCGACGACGCCAGCGTGGTGGTGGAAAACGGCGTGGTCAAGTTCTACTTCGCGTCTGGCAAGGCCGACCTGGCCGCCGGCGCGCTCGATGCGCTGGGCGAAGCGATCGCCGCGGCCAAGGCCGGCAAGAAGCTGGTGCTGTCGGGCTTTCACGACCTGACCGGCGACCCGGCTTTCAACGCCGAGCTGGCCAAGCAGCGCGCCATCGCCGTGCGCAGTGCCCTGGTGGGCGCGGGCGTGGCCGAAGGCGCGGTGGAGCTGAAGAAGCCCGAGCAGACCGCCGGCACCGGCAACAACGCCGAAGCGCGCCGTGTGGAAGTGCTGATCGTGCGTTGAGCTGGCCTGAGCGCCCACAAAAAAGCCCGGCATGCCGGGCTTTTTTTCGTCCACGCCCGGCAGGCGTTCAACGCAGGCCCTGGCCCGCTTCCTTCTCCGCGCGCTGGATCAGCTCGATCTTGTAGCCGTCGGGGTCGGTCACGAAAGCGATCACCGTGGTGCCGCCCTTGACCGGGCCGGCCTCGCGCGTCACGTTGCCGCCGGCCGCCTTGATCTTCTCGCAGGCCGCGTAGGCGTCGGGCACGCCCAGGGCGATGTGGCCGTAGGCCGTGCCGAGTTCGTAGCTCTCGGTGCCCCAGTTGTAGGTGAGTTCGATCTCGGCCTGGGCCGGGTTGCCTTCGTAGCCCACGAAGGCCAGCGAGTACTTGTACTCGGGGTTCTCGGAGGTGCGCAGCAATTGCATGCCCAGCACCTGGGTGTAGAAGTGAATCGAGCGCTGGAGGTTGCCCACGCGCAGCATGGTGTGTAGAAGTCGCATGGGCCTTATTTTGACGGCACTTCAAAGACCAGGCAGGTCGTTGTGGCATGCGCGTACAGCTTGCCGTCGGGTCCCACGATGCGGCCCTCGGCGGTGGCCAGCTGCCGCCCGGCATGGACCACCGTGCCGATGGCGCGCAGCGGGCCGCTCTTGTAGGAGGCCGCGCGCACGATGTTCACGCTGAGTTCCGCCGTCGTGTAGGCCCGGCCCACCGGCATGACGGTGTGCACCGCGCAGCCCACGGCGGAGTCCAGCAGCGTGGCGTACCAGCCGCCGTGCACCGTGCCCAGCGGGTTGTAGTGCTTGAGCTGGGGCTGGCCCTGGAACACGGCCCGGCCTTCACCGATTTCCACCAGCGAGAAGTCCAGCGTGTCGGCGATGTGCGGGTAGGGCAGCTTGCCGTCGAGCATGGCCTGCATCTGCTGCATGCCGGTCAGGCCCGCGAGATCGGCGGGGTTGGCCAGGCCCACGCCCGCGCCGGCGTTCATGCGGGCCACGACGGCCTCGTATTGCTGGATCCACTGGGCCTGGGTTTCTTCGACGGTCATGGTTGAATTCCTTTTTGTTTGCAGGTACAAGTATTGTAGATACAATCGTCTCATGAATGCCGACACCCAGGTGACATCGCCGACCCCGGTGGGTTGCACCAACTTCAAGCTGCGCCAGCTCACGCGCCGCGTGACCCAGCACTACGACCAGCACCTGGCCGGCTCGGGGCTGAAGATCACGCAGTACTCGCTGCTGACGCACGTGGACCGCCTCGGTCCGCTGGCGCCCGGCGAGCTGGCCCGGCGCATGGACATGGGCGCCTCCACCCTCACGCGCAACCTGCAACCCATGATCGCGGCGGGCTGGCTGGCGATGGGCGAAGGGGTCGATGCGCGCAGCCGGCTCGTGCACATCACCGACGCCGGGCTGGAGCTGCGGCGCCAGGCGCAGCGGCGCTGGAAGGCCGCGCAACTCTCACTCAACGACAAGCTGGGCCTGGCCACCGTGGCGGCACTGCACGGGCTGCTGGACCAGGGGCTGGCCGCGTTTCACGAGGAAGACACCCATGAAGACTGAAACCTTGACCGCCGCCGCGCCCGCGCGCGCGCCCTATGTGTGGTGGCTGGTGCTGCTGGCCGCGGCCGGGGCTTTCGCGCTGACCATGGGCACGCGCCAGACCATGGGCTTTTTCCTCTCGCCGCTGAACACCGCCACCGGTCTGGGGGTGGGCAGCATCAGCCTGGCGTTCGCCTTCGGCCAGCTCTGGTGGGGGCTCACGCAGCCTTTCGCGGGCGCCGTGGCCGACCGCATCGGCGCCGGGCGCGTGCTGCTCGCGGGTGTGCTGCTGGTGGCGCTGGGCACCTACCTCACGCCGCTGATGACCAGCACCTGGGGCCTGATCCTGGCCATCGGCGTGCTCGCCGCCGGCGGCGCCGGCATGGCCGGGCCTTCGGTGCTGATGGCGGCGACCGCGCGCCTGATTCCGGCCGAACGCCGGGGCATGGCCACCGGCATCGTGAACGCGGGCGGCTCGTTCGGCCAGTTCCTCATGGCGCCCCTGGCCGCCGCGCTCACGCTGGGCCTGGGCTGGGTCGGTGCGCTGCAGGCGCTGGGCCTGATCGTGCTGCTGGCGCTGCCCGCGGCCTGGGTGTTGCGCGGTCCGGGCCCGGCGGCGAAGGCCGGGGCGGCGCCCGCGCCGGTGGCCTTGCCCACCGGCCAGGCGATCCGCCAGGCGCTGAACACGCCGAGCTACCTGCTGCTCTCGGCCGGCTTCTTCGTGTGCGGCTTTCACGTGGCCTTCCTCGCCACGCACCTGCCCGGCGTGGTGGCCGCGTGCGGCCTGCCGGCGCCGGTGGGTGCCTGGGCGCTGGGCGTGATCGGTCTGTTCAACATCATCGGCAGCCTGGCCATGGGCTGGGCCGTGGGCCGCTGGCGCATGAAGTCGCTGCTCTCGCTGGTGTACGCCTCGCGCGCGGTGGCGGTGCTGGTGTTCCTGCTGGCGCCCAAGACCGAGGCCGTGATGCTGACCTTCGCCGCCGTGATGGGCCTGACCTTCCTCTCCACGGTGCCGCCCACCGTGGGCCTGGTGGCCAAGTTCTTCGGCACCGGCAACATGGCCATGCTGTTCGGCATCGTGATGCTGGCGCACCAGGTGGGGGGCTTTCTCGGTGCCTGGCTGGGTGGCCAGGTGTTCGAGGCCACGGGCAGCTACGACTGGGTCTGGTACATCGACATCGTGCTGGCCGTGGGCGCGGCGCTGATCCACCTGCCGATCCGCGAAGCCGTGGTGGCGCGGCCCCGGCCCGCGTGAAGCAGGGCAGCGCTCAGACCGGCACGGTGTAGTTCAGCGCCATGCGCCCGCCGTCGACGGTGACGATCTCGCCGGTGACGTAGCTCGCCGCGTCGCTGGCCAGCCAGGCCACCACGTCGGCGATCTCGTCGGGTTCGCCGAGCCGCTTGAGCGGCGTGCGGCTCAGGATCTTGTGGCGCGCCTCTTCGCTGGTGAGCACGGCCTGGGCCGCGAGCTCGGTGGCGATTGTGCCGGGCGCCACCGCGTTGACGCGGATGCCGTGGTCGGCAAGCGCCAGCGCCATCACGCGGGTGAGCTGGTTGATGCCGCCCTTGCTCACGTTGTAGCTGGCGATGTTGGGGATGGCGAGCACGCCATTGACCGAGCTCATGTTCACGATGCTGCCGCCATCGGCCTGCTGCGCCATCGTGCGCGCCACCGCCTGGCCCATGAGGAAGGCGCCCTTGAGGTTGACGCGCAGCACCTCGTCGAAGTCTTCTTCGCTCACGTCCAGAAAGTGGGCCGCCTTGAAGATGCCGGCGTTGTTGACCAGCACGTCGATGCGGCCGTGGCTGTCCAGCGCCAGTGCGACGATGGCGTCCACGTCGGCCTTGTCGCCCACGTCGCAATGCATGTAGGTGCCGCCGAGTTCGCGCGCGAGGGCGCGGCCGCGCGCGTCGGCCACGTCGGCGATCACCAGCTTGGCGCCTTCGCGCGCGAAGCGGCGCGCACAGGCTTCGCCGATGCCCTGGGCCCCGCCGGTGACGAGGACGACGCGGCCCTGGTGGCCGAAATGCACGGAGGAGGAAGAGGCTGGGGTGTTCATGCCGCCATGGTAGCGACGGGACTCAGCGCGGTCCGCGCTCCTGCAGCGACGGCAGCTGTTCGGCGTGTCCCGCCTGTTGCGCGAGATCGATGGCGCGCAGGCCATCGCGGTCGGTGCGCTCGGGGTCGGCGCCTGCGCCGAGCAGCAGGCGCACCAGCGGGGCATCGCCGCGCTGCGCGGCCAGCATGAGCGCGGTGCGGCCCCGCGCGTCGGCGGCGTTCACGTCCGCCCCCTGGGCCAGCGCGTCGCGCACATCGGCGACCGCGCCACGCGCGGCGGCGGCCAGCAGGGCCGCGGCGGGCGAGAGCGGTGCGATGGCCTGGGGTGCGGGTGCGCCACGCCGCGCCGACAGGGCGGCGGGGGCCTGCTCTTGTGCCAGACCACGGGCACGGGGCGTGGTCGCCATGTCGGTCGATGCGGCGGCAGGGGCTTCGGCCTCCGCTGCCCTGTTGGCCGCACCGGGGGCGACAGGAGGTGCTTCTGCCGGCGCTGGAGCTGGCGGCGCGGGGGGCGGCAAGGTGGCTGCGGGTGCTGGACCGCGCGGCTTCGGATGCTCGGGCAAGGGGCGCGGTGCGGCCGGCGGGGTGGGCCGGGGTTCGGGCGGCACCGCGGCTGCGGGTGCGGCTTCCTGCGCGGCGGCCGGGGCCTCTGCCGGTGCGGCTGCGCGGGAGGGCGCCTGGGCCTCGCCGAGGGCGATCTCCCGTTCCTCGGGTGTGCCGCGATCGAACTGCAGCACCACCAGCGTGGCCAGGCCCAGCACCGCCAGGCCACCGAAGGCGCGCCAGCGCCAGGCCGAATCGTTGGCGGCCGGCGGCTTTGTGTTCCCAGGGGTTTCGCGGGCTTGGGCCGCGGCGGTGCGCGCCTCGGCCAGCACCTTCTCGCGCAGGGCCGGGTCGGGGCGCGCGGGGTCGTGTGCGTTGGCCTCCCGGTAGCGCTGCAGCAGTTCGTCTTGCGGCTTCATGCAAAGGCCTCCAGGGCTTGGCGCAGGCGCTCGCGCGCGTAGCGCAGCCGGCTCTTGGCGGTTTCGGCGTTCACGCCCGTGGCCTGCGCGATCTCGGCCAGGCTCAGGCCCCCTTCGGCCTGCAGCAGGAAGGTTTCGCGCTGCGGCAGGGGCAGGGCGGCGAGCGCGTCCAGCAAGGCCTGGGCCTGCTCGCGCGACTGCAGCTGCCGCACCGGGCCGAAGCCCGAATCGGCCGCCAGCGTGTCGGCGAGGGCGGCGCCGTCGTCGGTTTCCGCATCGAGGCTGGCGTGGGCCTTGTGGGTGCGCCAGTGATCGACCAGGCGGTGGTGGGCCAGGGTGAACAGCCAGGTGCGAAACCGCGCGCGGGGTTCGTAGCGCGGGGCCTGGCGGATCAGCGAGAACCACACGTCCTGCACCAGGTCATCGGCCAGCGCGCGGTCGTGCACGCTGCGCTGCACGAAGCGCCACACCGGCAGGGCGTGGCGGTCGTACAGGGTTTCGAAGGCGCGCGCATCGCCCGCGGCAAAGGCCTGCATCAGGGTTTCATCGGCGGGCACGGCCTCTTCGGACATGCCCGCGATTATGGGAGCCGGGGGACCATCAACTCGGGTCGGGCGCGTAACCGGGGGGCACGGCGCCGGGGAAGGGATTGGGCCTGGGCGGCACGGCCTGCGTGGGGATGATGCCCATGGCGATCAGGTTCTCGCGGCTGTCGTAGCGGATGCGGATGACTTCATCGGGCCGGTCGCTGCGCCGCTCGAAGGTGGTGTGGGTGATGGGCGCATCCTCGCGCGCGCCGTGCCCCGTGCCCAGGCGCGGCGCCGGCGCGGCGGGGGCCATGCGGCGCGCGGCCAGCGACTCGGCGCGTTCGCGTGGTGCTTCGCTCTCGGCCTGCGTTTCGGCGGCGGCGTCGGCGGCCGAAGAGCGGTTCTGCGCGCCGCTCTGCTCGCGCAGCGAGGGCCAGGGCACCACCGCCGGCGGCGGTGGTGGCAGGGGTTTTTCGCGGAACACGGCCACACCGATCACGCCCACGTGGGCCGGGCGGCCGGTGCGTTCGGCGTACGAGGCGCTCGATGCCGTGAAGTGGAAGGCCGCGACCTCGGCATCGCTCTTGCGCCAGCCGGTGATGGCGTGCTGTTGCCACGGGGAGAGCACGTAGCCGGTCTGCTGCCAGGCGGCGGTCTCGCCCGAGATCACGTTCACACCGTCGACCGAGACCACGCCGAGCACGCGGCCCGGCGTGGCGTTGCGCACCGACACGGCGTAGCGCGCGCCGGGCCGCCCGGCGACCCAGTGCTCGCCCAGGTGGCGGTAGACCGTGAGCGTTTCGCCGCTGTCGCGGTCGATCACCTGGATGTCGGTGAGCCGGCCCACGGCCTGGGCCGGCGAGGAGGTCAGGGCCGCGAGCGCGGCGGCCAGGGACAGGGCGAGGCGGAAAGAGGGGAGGGGTTTCATGCGGGCTCCGCGAACAGTGGATGGAGCCGGTTGAAACGAACGAACCGCCTCGACGGGGTTGAGGCGGTGCCGGGTTATGTGTAACGGAGTGCGTCAGCAGCTGTTGCAGGTCGCCAGCGCGCTGCTCACGCGGGCGCGCGTCTGCTCGATGAGGTAGTCCAGGAACACCTCGGTGCGGCGCGGCATGAACTTGCGGCTGGGCAGGGCCGCGTACATCGTCAGCCGGTCGGTGATCCAGGGGTTGAGCACGCGCACCAGGTCGCCGCTCTCGATCATCGGCGCGGCCAGTTCGATGGTGGTGGCGGTGATGCCCGCGCCGTCGAGCGCGGCGTGCATCAGGGTGTCGGTGTGGTTGGCCCACAGCACGGGCTGCACCTCGATGTCGACGAAGCGGGCTTCGTCCGTCTCGTGCAGCAGGCGCCAGCCCCGGGTGCGGCCGGTCGCGGGCTTGAAGCGCAGGCAGTCGTGCCGCTTCAGGTCTTCGGGCCGCACGGGCGTGCCCTTGCGCTGCAGGTACTTGGGTGAGGCCAGCAGCACGGTGACGCTGGAGAGCACCTTGCGCGCGATCACGTTGGCATCGAACGAGGCCTGAGCGCCCATGAGCGTGATGTCGTAGTCCTGGATCGGGGGCTCGCGGGGGGAATCCACGTCGATGTCGAGCAGGATCTTGGGGTAGGCCTGCCGAAAGCCGCTGACCAGGGGGGCGAGCACGTGCGTGGCGAGCACGGGTGGTGCCAGCAGGCGCAGCACGCCCGCGAGTTCGCTGGTCTGCGAGCTCACCAGCGCGTGCGCCTCGTCGAGCTCTTGCAGGATCACGCGCACCCGGTCG
This sequence comes from Hydrogenophaga sp. FW305-3-2-15-A-LB1, assembly GCF_058787875.1. Taxonomy (NCBI): domain Bacteria; kingdom Pseudomonadati; phylum Pseudomonadota; class Betaproteobacteria; order Burkholderiales; family Comamonadaceae; genus Hydrogenophaga; species Hydrogenophaga sp. FW305-3-2-15-A-LB1. The sequence goes on from NZ_JBYTAE010000012.1 coordinate 14,224, forward strand.
AGGTAGTTCTCGCCCGCGTCGGTGAGGGAGACGCGGCGCGTCGTGCGGTGCAGCAGGCGGGTGCCCAGGTGGTCTTCCAGGTCGGCCACCAGCCGCGTGACCACGGCGGGCGACATGTCCATGGCGCGCGCCGCCGCCGCAAAACCCCCTTCATCGATCACTTTCTGGAAGGCACGCATCGAGGCCAGGCGGTCCATAACAAAGCTCCTTTAAAGGGTTTTCCCGGGTGTCAAAACCGTGATTATTGCTGAATTAGAAACACAATAGTCGTTTCAATGCTGTTTTTCTTCTGATTCAGAAACTTTACAGTTCATCCCATCGATGCACGCAAACCCCTCCGCAGAGGCATCGAAGCCGGCCAGACCGCACAACGGACCGACCGGCATGTTCAACCCTCTCCAAGGAAACTGTCATGAAAAAGCTGTCTGTTGTTGCCATCGCCCTCTCCACCCTCGTTGCCGGCCACGCCTTCGCCGCCGATGCCTCCGTGGGCAAGACCCGCGAACAAGTCCGCGCCGAACTGATCCAGGCCCAACGCAACGGTGACCTGATCGCCGACGGCCAAACCGGTGCCCGTTACAAGGACCTCGCCCCCCACCTCTACGCCCAACCCGTGGCCGTGAGCAAGAGCCGCGCTGAGGTGAAGGCCGAGCTGGCCGAAGCCATCCGCACCGGTGACATCGTGGCCGACGGCCAGACCGGCGCCAAGGCCAACGAGCTGTTCCCCGCCCAGTACGCCCAAGCCCGCGCCGACAAGGCCGTGGCCGCCACCGCCGCCGTGGGCAAGACCCGCGCCGAAGTGAAGGCCGAGCTGGCCGAAGCCCTGCGCACGGGCGACTACGTGGCCGATGGCCAGACCGGCGCCAAGGCCAACGAACTGTTCCCCGGCAAGTACGCCCAGCCGGTGCTGGCTGAAGGCAAGACGCGCGCTGAAGTGCGCGCCGAGCTGGTCGAATCGCGCCGCGCCAACGGCGGCTAAGTGGTCGGCAGTGCGCTGAAAGCGACGCGCACGCTCAAACCCCCCGGGGGGCTGCTGGCCAAGGTCAGCAGCCCCCCGTTTTGTTGGGCGATCTGCGCCACGATCGCCAGACCCAGGCCGCTGCCGGTGGCCTCGTTCTGCGGGTTCAGGCGCACGAAGCGCTCCAGCACCCGCTGGCGATCGGCCTCGGCAATGCCGGGGCCGTTGTCGTTGACGCTCAGCTGGGCACGGCCTTCGGCTTGCTCGACGTGCAGGTCCACCCGGCTGCCCGGGGGCGTGTGGCGCAAGGCGTTGTCCACCAAGTTGTCGAGCAGCACCCGCAGGTCCTGTGGATCGGCCAGCACGGTGGCGGCCTCGCGCCTGTCCAGCCCGAGATCGATGCCACGGGCTTCGGCGCGGGCCGAAAACGCGGCCACCACGTCCGCCGCCAGTTGATCCAGCCGCAGCGGCACGGGCTGGCGCTCGCGCCCATCCGCTTCCAGCCGCGCCATCTGCAGCAGTTGCGCCACCAGGTGGGTGCTGCGGGCGATGCCCTGGTCGAGTTCATCCAGCGCGGCCTCGCGCTCGCCCGGCGGCGCGCGGCGCGTGAGCTGGGCCTGCAGCTTGACGGCCGCCAGGGGGGTGTTCAATTCATGGGCGGCGTCGGCCAGCATCTGGCGCTGGCGCGTGAGCAGGCGCGACACGCGCTCCAGCAATTGGTTGAGCGCCTGGCCCAGCGGCGCGACCTCCTCGGGCAAACCGTCCGTGGCGATCGCTTGCAGGTCTTTTTCGTCGCGCCGCCGGATGTCCTGGCCCAGCGCCTCCAGCGGCGCCAGCGCGCGGTTGACGGCCACGCGGATCAGCAGGCCGAGCAGCAGCACCAGCACCGCCACGGGCACCAGCAGCCAGGGCGCCATCTGGGCGAAGCTGCTGGCGCGGTCGCTTTCGGTCTTGGCGATCTGCACGATTTCCTCGTCGTCCACCAGCGTGTAGACCCGCCAGGCTTCGCCCGACCACTCGACATTGTGGAAACCGGGTTCCTGCAGGGGAGGGCCGACGCCCTCGACCGAGGCGTACAACAGCTCCGCGTCGGTGGACCAGATCTGGCTGATGAAGCGGCCCAGGTCGTCCGTGACCCAGGGTGGCGGGTTGTCCTGCGGGGCCGGGCGGGCCGTGGGCCGCGGTGCCGCGTGCTCGGGTGGGTCCAGGGCCCAGCTGTGGGGGCGCACGCCGTGCCGCACCACCGAATGCGCGATCTGCTCCATGCCGAAATCGCGCACCCGGTTGAAGGCCTGCCAGGCCAGGTGGTAGGTGAAGGCGCTGACCAGCACGCTGGTGACGACCAGCGCCGTGATCTGCCAGAACAGCAGGCGCTGGCGGATCGAGTTCATGCCGCGGCGACCAGCTTGTAGCCCACGCCCCGCACGTTCTTGATCCAGGCCGCCCCCAGTTTGCGCCGCAGGTGGTGCACGTGCACCTCCACCGCGTTGCTCGCCACCTCTTCCTGCCAGCCGTAGAGGCGGCTTTCCAGCTGTTCGCGCGAGAGCACGGTGCCCGGGTTTTCCATCAGGGCGAGCAGCAGGTCGTATTCGCGCGCGGCCAGGGTGACGGGCTGGTTGTCGAGCAGGGCCTCGCGGCGCAGCGGCCGCATGGTGAGGCGGCCGAACTGCAGCTCGGGCTGGGCGCGCCCGCTGCCCCGGCGCGCGAGCGCGTGCACGCGCGCCACCAGCTCGTCGAGGTCGAAGGGTTTGGTGAGGTAGTCGTCGGCCCCCAGGTTGAGGCCGGCCACGCGGTCGCTCACGGCGTCGCGCGCCGAGACCACCAGCACGGGCACCGGGCGGTCTTCCGAGCGCAGCCACTGCAGCAGCTGCAGGCCATCCAGCCCGGGCAAGCCGATGTCGAGCAGCAGCACGGCGTAGGTCTGTTCGCGCAGCGCGGCCTGCGTCTGCGGGCCGTCCTGCGTCCAGTCCAGGGAAAAGCCGGCCAGGCGCAGCCCGCGCTCCATGCTCCGGCCCAGCATGAGGTCGTCTTCGGCGAGTAGAACTTTCATGGTTGCGTAGTGTGAGCGAAAAGCGCGAACGCCTCTGGTACAAAGCAAAGCCCGACTCCGGAGGTTTCCTTGAGCACATTCCCGCAGGTGATTCTGTTCACCGACACCGATGGCCGCGCGCGTTTCCGCGAGGCCGAGATCCCCTTGTCCGAGGGCTCGCCCGCGGCCCGCCTGTCGGCCCTGCTGCCGGCGACGGCCTGCCAGTTGCGCCAGAGCCCGGTGGGCTTTCGCAGCGAGTTCCATTGCACCGGCGATGCGCAATGGCTGTTCGTGCTGCAGGGCTGCATGGAGATCGGCCTGCAGGACGGCAGCTGGCGCGCCTTCGGGCCGGGCCAGCACTTCTACTCGGCCGACACGCTGCCCCCCGGGGCCAGCTTCGACCCCACGGTGCACGGCCACCGCAGCCGGCAGGTGGGCGACGAACCGCTGGTGACCCTGTTCGTCAGGGGCTGAGCGGGCGCGCCGTCAGAGGAACCGGTCGAGCAGCCGGCGCGAGTGCGCGTCCAGCGCGAAGCGGTCGCGCACGCCGAAGCACACACCCTGGCCGCTCAGAATCAGCAGGGCCTGGCCTTCGAGGCGGCGGATGTCGTCCTCGCTGCGCAGCACGAAGCTGGTGGGGCCGCGGTCGGTGCTCACCTGCCAGGTGCTGGGCGTGGAGAAGGTGGACACCGATTCGATGCGCTGGATCACCGGCGTGAACTCGCGTTGCACCAGTTCTTCCTGCAGCAACTGCCGCAAGTCGGCTGGCAAGGCGGAGAGGCGGTCCACCCAGACCAGTTCGTGGCCGTCGCTGCCCACCAGCGACAGGCCTTCGTCGGGCGCGCCGATGGGGAAGGCCCGCACGGGCACCACGCCCACGTGGGTCTCACCGGCGGCGTCCGTGAGCACGAGGCGGCCGAAGGGGTTGCGCTGCAGTTGCCAGGCGGGGTTCGGGGTGTTCATGCGTCGTTGTCCTCGGGCGTGTCGGCGTCGAGCAGGGCGGCGGCCTCCTGCTCCTTGCGCGCCTGCGCTTCGTACAGGCGCCAGTAGGCGCCGCGCTGCGCCATCAGTTCGTCGTGCGGGCCGATCTCCACCACCTGGCCGCGGTCCATCACCACCAGGCGGTCGGCCTTGCGCAGGGTGGAGAGCCGGTGCGCGATGGCGATGGTGGTGCGGCCCTGCACCAGGTTGTCCAGCGCCTTCTGGATTTCCTTCTCGGTCTCGGTGTCCACGGAGGAGGTGGCCTCGTCCAGGATCAGGATGCGCGGGTCGATCAGCAGCGCGCGCGCGATGCTGATGCGCTGGCGCTCGCCACCCGAGAGGCCCTGGCCGCGCTCGCCGACCAGCGAGTCGTAGCCCTGCGGCAGCCGCAGGATGAACTCGTGCGCGTGCGCGGCGCGCGCGGCGGCCACGATCTCGGCGCGCGTGGCGCCGGGTTTGCCGTAGGCGATGTTCTCGGCGATGGTGCCGAAGAACAGGAAGGGCTCCTGCAGCACCAGGCCGATGTGGCGGCGGAAATCGGCCACGCCGACGCGGCGGATGTCGGTGCCATCGATGCGGATGGCGCCTTCACTCACGTCGTAGAAGCGGCACAGCAGGTTGACCAGGGTGCTCTTGCCCGAGCCGCTGTGGCCGACCAGGCCGATCATCTCGCCGGGGCGGATGTCCAGGCTCAGGTTGCGGATCACGGTGCGGCTGCCGTAGCGGAAGCTCACGCCTTCCATCTGCAGGCCGCCCTGCACCTGGGTCAGCGGCACCGGCTGAGCCGGCTCGGGAACGTTGGAGACGTGGTCCAGGATGTCGAAGATGCGCTTGGCGCCCGAGGCGGCCTTCTGCGTCACCGAGACGATGCGGCTCATCGAGTCGAGCCGCCCATAGAAGCGCCCGATGTAGGCAATGAAGGCGGTGAGCACGCCCACCGTGATCTCGCTCTGGCTGACCAGCCAGATGCCGAAGGCCCACACCACCAGCAGGCCGATCTCGGTGAGCAGGGTGACGGTGGGGGTGAACAGCGACCAGGTCTTGTTGATGCGGTCGTTGACGGCCAGGTTGTGCTCGTTGGCCTGTTTGAAGCGCCGCGCCTCGCGGGCTTCCTGGGCGAAGGCCTTGACCACGCGGATACCGGGGATGGTGTCGGCCAGCACGTTGGTCACCTCGCCCCAGACGCGGTCGATCTTCTCGAAGCCGGTGCGCAGGCGGTCGCGCACGAGGTGGATCATCCAGCCGATGAAGGGCAGGGGCACCAGCGTGGCCAGTGCCAGCCAGGGGTTGATCGAGAACAGGATCACCGCGGTCATGGTGATCATCAGCACGTCGGTGAGGAAGTCCAGCGCGTGCAGGGACAGGAAGACGCTGATGCGGTCGGTTTCGCTGCCGATGCGCGCCATGAGGTCGCCGGTGCGTTTGCTGCTGAAGTAGTCCAGCGAAAGCTCGAGCAGGTGGTCGAAGGTGGTGGTGCGCAGGTCCGAGCTGATGCGCTCGGACACCAGGGCCAGCAACCAGGTGCGCGCCCAGCCCAGGCCCCAGGCCAGCAGGGCCGAGCCCAGCAGGCCGCCGAGCAGGGCCAGCACCAGGCCGGTGTCGATGGCCTGGCCGTTCTGGAACGGGATCAGCACCCGGTCCATCAGCGGGATGGTCAGGTAGGGCGGCACCAGCGTGGCGGCGGTGGAGGCCAGCGTGAGCAGGAAACCGGTGAGCAGCGTCCACCGGTAGGGCCGGGCGAAGCGCCACAGGCGCAGCAGCACCCAGGTGGAAGGCGGGGCCTGCGGCGCTTCCTGGGCGCATTCCGGGCATTCATCGCTGTCGGCCGGCAGGGTGGCCTGGCACTGGGGGCAGGTGCGGGCGGGTTCCTCGATCACCTGCTCGGGCGCCTGATCCAGCTGGGCCATCAGTCGATGGAACTGGTCGACCATGCGCGCGGCCCGGGCCTGCACGCCCATGGTGAAGCGCCACACCGCGATGCGCCCCTGGGCGTCCAGCAGCTCCAGGGTGCCGACACCGGCGTGGTCGCTCAGCCGCAGCTCCATACCCGGGCTCAGTATCCACTCCTGGCCTTCGAGTGTGAACTTTTGACGGGTTAACAACAGGGTGCGCGTACGGAAATGTAAATCGCTGTCCAAGTCCAGCGCCAAGGCAACGACAGCGCTATCATCGCCCCCCAGCTGGGTTGATGCGGGCCGCAAGGCGTCCTGTGCAGGGTCGGCTCCTGGGGCTGAGGATTCAGCTGGAAAGTGTGAAAGCATGGTGAAGATGACAGCGTGGCGTCGACCGCGAGAAATGGCATGCTCCCACGGGGGAGCCTTGCATTTTCACCGATGTCGAGCCCGCGATCGTTGATGGCATTGAAGTTCTTCTGAACCCCTGATCGGTACTACACCCGGTCGCCCGAATCACGCGTCCCGCCGGAGACATGAGCTCGAAACACGACATCACGCTGCTGCGCATCAACTACCTGCGCGGCCCCAACATCTGGACGTACCGACCGGTGCTCGAAGTCTGGCTGGATCTGGGCGATCTGGAGGACTTTCCTTCCAACAAGCTGCCCGGCCTCACCGAACGCCTGGTCGAATGGCTGCCCGCCCTCGAAGAACACCACTGCGGTGTGGGTGAGCGCGGTGGCTTCATCCAGCGCCTGCGCGAGGGCACCTGGGCCGGCCACATCCTGGAACACATCGTCATCGAGCTGCTGAATCTGGCGGGCATGCCCACCGGTTTCGGCCAGACGCGCGAGACCAGCCGGCGCGGTGTCTACCGCATGGTGTTCCGCGCCCGCGACGAGGCCGTGGCCCGGGCCGCGCTCACCGAAGCGCATGCCCTGCTGCTCGCCGCCATCCGCCAGCGCGAGGACGGCGCGGCCGGCTTCGACGTGCCGGCCGCCGTGGCGCGCCTGGTCGAGCAGATCGACCGCAGCTACCTCGGCCCGAGCACCGCGTCCATCGTCGCCGCGGCTACGGACCGGGGTATCCCCCACCTGCGCCTGAACGACGGCAACCTGGTCCAGCTCGGCCAGGGCCGGCACCAGCGCCGCATCTGGACGGCCGAGACCGACCGCACCAGCGCCATCGCCGGCAACATCGCGCACGACAAGGACCTGACCAAGAGCCTGCTGGCCTCCTGCGGCGTGCCCGTGCCCGAAGGCCAGGTGGTCGACAGCCCGCAAGCCGCCTGGGAAGCCGCGCAGGAGATCGGCCTGCCGGTGGTGGTCAAACCCTCCGACGCCAACCATGGCCGTGGGGTGAGCCTGGACCTGTCGGAGCGCGAAGACATCGAAAAAGCCTTCTCGGTGGCCGACGCCGAGGGCAGTGAGGTCATGGTCGAGCGCTACGTGCTGGGCGACGAGCACCGCCTGCTGGTCGTGGGCGGCCGCGTGGTCGCGGCGGCGCGCGGTGAAAGCCTGTCGGTGGTGGGCGATGGCCGCTCCACCGTGGAACAGCTCATCGACAGCCAGCTCAACAGCGACCCGCGCCGGGGCGAGGCCGAGGAGTTCCCGCTCGAGACCATCCGCCTGGACCGCGAACCCGTCATGCGCCTGCTGCTGGAGCGCCAGGGCCTATCGGGCGAGGCCGTGCCCGCCCTGGGCCGGCGCGTGATGGTCCAGCGCAATGGCAACGTGGCGATCGACTGCACCGACGAAGTGCACCCCGAGGTGGCGCACGCCGTGACACTGGCCGCCCGCGTGGTGGGGCTGGACGTGGCCGGTGTGGACCTGGTCGCCCAGGACATCGGCCGCCCGCTGCAGGCGCAAGGCGGCGCGGTGGTGGAGGTGAACGCCGGGCCTGGGCTGCTGATGCACCTCAAGCCCGCCACCGGCCTGTCGCGCCCGGTGGGCCGTGCCATCGTGGACCACCTGTTCGACGAAGGCGGCAACGGCCGCGTGCCCATCGTGGGCGTGGCCAGCTCGCGCCATGGCAACGCCATCGCCCGGCTGGTGGGCTGGCTGCTGCACCTGAGCGGCCACCAGGTCGGCCTGGCCTGCCAGGACGGCCTGTTCCTGGGCAACCGCAAGGTCGATGCCCGGCCCAGCGCCCATTGGGAGGCCGGCCAGCGCCTGCTGATGAACCGCGAGATCGACGCCGTGGTGCTGGAGAACGGCCCCGCCGTCATCCTGGACGACGGTCTGGCCTACGACCGCTGCACCGTGGGGGTCGTGACCGATCTCGACGACTTCCAGGGCCTGGAGCGGCACGACGTGCGCAGCACCGACCAGCTCTACCGCGTGATGCGCACCCAGGTGGACGTGGTGCTGCCCGACGGCGTGGCCGTGCTCAACGCCGACGACGCCCGGGTGCTGGAGATGGTCGAGCTGTGCGATGGGGATGTGATTCTTTACGGCATGGACGCCGCCTCGCCCGCGCTGCAGAAACACCGCGAGGCGGGCTCTCGCACCGTATCGGTGTTCGAAGGCCAGCTGGTGCTGGCCGAGGGCGTGCGCAAGGCCCACCGCGTTCGGCTGGACGCACCCGTGGTGCAGGGGCTGCTGCAGTCGCTGGGCGCGCACACCTTGATGGCCGTGGCCGCCGCCGCCTGGGCGCTCGCGGTCTCGCCCGAACTGATGGCCGCCGGCATCGAGACGGCGGGTCTCGACGTCGCTCCTATCCCCGAACGGCCAGAACCGGTTACCCTGGACGCGGCGCGCTGAGCGCCGGTCCTCTCTTCATTCACTCCCAGCTTCCGTCATGGACGTTTCTCGCATCCGGACCCTGCGCGGCCCCAATCTCTGGAGCCGCCACACCTGCATCGAGGCCATCGTCTCCTGCGAACCGCACGAGATGGACCTGCAAGCCCTGCCGGATTTCGAACGGCGGCTGCGCGAGCTCTTCCCCTCCGTGGGACCCCTGGAGCCCAGCAACCCGCAAGAGCATCTGACCCTGGCCCATGTGCTGGAAGCCACCGCGCTGGCCCTGCAGGCCCAGGCGGGGTGCCCGGTCTCCTTCAGCCGCACCTCGGCCACGCTGGAGCCGGGCGTGTTCCAGGTGGTGGCGCAGTACAGCGAGGAGGTGGTGGGCCGGCTGGCCTTCGACATCGCCCGCGAACTGCTCGCCGCCGCCGGCGCGGGCGATGCCGGAAGCTACGACGTGGAGGCAGCGATCGCCCGCCTGCGCGCGCTCGACGAAGACGTGCGCCTGGGCCCCAGCACCGGCTGCATCGTGGACGCCGCCGTGGCGCGCAACATTCCCTACCGCCGCCTCACCACCGGCAGCCTGGTGCAGCTGGGCTGGGGCTCGCGCCAGCGCCGCATCTGGGCCGCCGAGGTGGACAGCACCAGCGCGGTCTCGGAGTCGATCGCCCAGGACAAGGACCTGACCAAGGCCCTGCTCGGCGCCGCCGGTGTGCCGGTGCCCGAAGGGCGGCCCGTCAGCGACGCCGACGACGCCTGGGCGGCCGCCATGGAGATCGGCCTGCCCGTGGTCGTCAAGCCGCAGGACGGCAACCAGGGCAAGGGCGTGACGGTCAACATCGTCTCGCGCGAGCACATGGACATCGCGTTCCGCGCGGCCGCCGAGATTGGCGACGTGATGGTCGAGAAATACCTGCCGGGCAGCGACTTCCGCCTGCTCGTGGTGGGCGACAAGGTGGTGGCCGCCTCGCGGCGCGAGCCACCGCACGTGATCGGCGATGGCGAGCACACCGTGCGCGAGCTGGTGGACCTGGTCAACGCCGACCCCCGGCGCGGCGACGGCCACGCCACCTCGCTGACCAAGATCCGCTTCGACGACATCGCCCTGGCGCGCCTGGACGTGCAGGGTTTGAAACCCGAGTCGGTGCCCGAGATGGGCCGCCGCGTCGTGCTGCGCAACAACGCCAACCTGAGCACCGGCGGCACCGCGACAGACGTCACCGACGACCTGCACCCGGACGTGGCCGCCCGCGCCGTGGCCGCCGCGCAGACGGTGGGCCTGGACATCTGCGGCGTCGACGTGGTCTGCGAGAACGTGCACGTGCCGCTGGAGAAGCAGCACGGTGGCGTGGTCGAGGTCAACGCCGCGCCCGGCCTGCGCATGCACCTCTCGCCGTCGTACGGCAAGGGCCGCCCGGTCGGCGAGGCCGTGATCGCCAACATGTTCGAACCCGGCGACGATGGGCGCATCCCCGTGGTCGCCGTCACCGGCACCAACGGCAAGACCACCACCACGCGGCTGATCGCGCACCTCATGGCCACCAGCGGCATGCGCGTGGGCATGACCAACACGGACGGCGTGTACGTCGATGGCCGCCAGATCGACAGCGGCGACTGCTCGGGCCCCAAGAGCGCGCGCAACGTGCTGCTGCACCCCGACGTGGACGCCGCCGTGCTCGAAACGGCCCGCGGCGGCATGCTGCGCGAGGGCCTCGGCTTCGATCAGTGCCAGGTCGCGGTGGTGACCAACGTGGGCACCGGCGACCACCTGGGCCTGAACTACATCACCACCGTCGAAGACCTCGCGGTGCTCAAGCGCGTGATCGTGATGAACGTCGCGCCCACGGGTTACGCGGTGCTCAACGCGGCCGATCCCATCGTCGCGGCCATGGCCGCCAAGTGCACCGGCGGCGTGGTCTTCTTCGCGCAGGACCACGACCACCCCGTGCTGGCCGCGCACCGCGTGCAGGGCAAGCGCACCATCTGCGTCGAAGGTGATCGCATCATCGTGACCGAAGGCAGCTGGCGCGTGCAGATTCCGCTGCAGGGCGTGCCCATCACGCGCGGCGGCACCATCGGCTTCCAGAAGGACAACGTCATGGCGGCCATCGGCGCGGCCTGGTGCGCCGGCCTGGATTGGGACACCATCGCGCGTGGTCTGGCCAGCTTCTCCAACGACGCCGACAACGCGCCGGGCCGCTTCAACGTGATGGACTACCGCGGCGCCACCGTGATCGCCGACTACGGCCACAACCCGGACGCGATGCGCGCCCTGGTCGAGGCGGTCAACGCCATGCCCGCGCGCCGGCGCAGCGTGGTCATCAGCGGCGCGGGCGACCGCCGCGACGAAGACATCCGCGAGCAGACCACGATCCTGGGCAAGGCCTTCGACGACGTGCTGCTGTTCCAGGACGCCTGCCAGCGCGGCCGCGAGGATGGCGAGGTGCTCACGCTGCTGCGCGAGGGACTCGCCGGGGCGAGCCGCACGAAAGAGGTGTTCGAGATCCGGGGCGAATTCGTGGCCATCGACGCCGCGCTGGAGCGGCTGCAACCCGGCGACCTCTGCCTCGTGCTGGTGGACCAGGTGGAAGAGGCGCTCGCGCACCTCGCGCAGCGCATCCGCGAAGCGGGCGCCTCAGCCCGCTGAGAGGGGCAGGTCGGGCAGGCGCAGCCGCAGCAGCGCCCGCACGAAGCCGTGGTCGCTGCGGCTGCGGTCGCGGCCCTCGAACAGGTGGTCGTTGAACACCTCCACGCGCCGCACATCGCCGATCGATCGCCGGCTGGTCGCGACGAACTGCTCGCTCACCAGCAACTGGTCCAGCACCTCGGGGTAGCCCTGGTGGATGTGCGAGTACGCCACGTCGCGGCGCATCGCCGCTTCGCCTTGCACGTCCCAGGCGCTGAACAGCGCGTGGTCGAGCGCGCCCTTGTCGTAGGCCACCTGCGAGGTGGCCGCGATCAGCTGCGTCGTCACGCTGTGCGGGCCGTCGTTCAGATCGCCCATGAGCACCAGCGGCAGCTGGGTGCGGTGCAGCAGCTCGACCACCTTCAGGCGCAGCGCCAGGGCTTCGCTGGCGCGCATGACCAGCGAACGCAGCGAGGCCAGCGCCTGCACCGCCGGGTCGGCCGTGTCTTCGATGCCCACCCCGTTGGCATCTTCCAGGAACTTGGGCCGCTTGCTCTTGAGGTGCGCGGTGATCACGCACACCGGCTGGCCGTGCTTGAGGCGCAGCATCGCGATCAACGGCGGGCGTTCGAAGCGGGTGTGCAGGCCCAGGCCAGGTACCTGCACGCGGGCCGCTTCGGGAAAGTCGTTGAGCGACTGCAGCGAATCGACCTTCAGGCGCGTCACGATGCCCACCCGGGGCGTGCCTTGCGCGCCGATCTGGCCGGGACCGTTTTCGGCACCGGGCACGGCGACGAAACCGTATTGCAGCCCGCTGCGCGCCACCGCCGTGCGCAGGGCGGCCTCGTCCCAGACCTCCTGCACCGCCAGCACGTCGGCATTGAGGGCCCGGAACCGATCGCCCAGCCAGCCCACCTTGCGCTCGAACTCGGTGTGGGTGTAAGGGTCCTGCCCTTCGTAGAAGTGGCGGCCTGGCTGCGCCAGGTTGAGCACGTTGCAGGTGGCCATCATGAGGGTGGCATAACGTGCCGGCGCCCCGTGGCCAGCAG
>NZ_JBYTAE010000012.1:26524-78618 GCF_058787875.1 Hydrogenophaga sp. FW305-3-2-15-A-LB1
CCCCCCCCCCCCCCCCCCCCGAGGGGGGTGGTGCGGTCAAGGGACATGACCGCACTGTAGTGGGAAAGCCGCCGCTTCAGCGGATGCGGCCGTAGCTGGTGCGCAGCGGGTCGGCCGGGCCACCCGCGTTGCCGCGCTGACCACCGCCGCCGCCGCCGCCACCGCCCTTGCCCCTGCCGCCACCGCGGTTGCCGGTGCGCATCGCGTCGATGCTGGTGCGCAGCGGATCGGGCTGGCCGCCCGGGTTGGCCGCGCGCGGACGGGGTTCCTTGATGCGCAGGCTGCCCAGGTGGGCGTTGGGGCCGGGCTGGCGCTCGGCACCGGGTTCGCGGTCCTCGCGCGGGCCGCGGTCTTCACGGAAGCCGCGATCTTCGCGCGGCGGGCGCTGGCCCTGCTGGCCACCACCGTGGCGCTGGCCCTGGCGCTGGCCATTGCCACCGCCGCCATTGCCATTGGCGCGTTGACCGCCGCCACCGTTGCCGCGACGGCCTTCGCCACGCGGGCCGTCGGCCTGGCTGCCATCACCCGCGGGGCGCTGGCGCTGACCGCCACCGCCGTTGCCACGGCCTTGCGGCTCGCTGGCCTTCTTCTCGCGCACGCGCTGCAGCATCTCGGTGCGCGCGGCCTTGGCGGCCGCCGCCATCACCTCGCGGCTGGGCGGCTTGCCCGCGCCACCCCAGATGGTCTGGCGGCCCATGGCGATGGGCTCGGCCTTCTCGCCTGGCTCTGGCATGAACTCGGGGAAGATCTGCACCGGGATCTGCTGCTTGGTGAAGCGCTCGATCTCCATCATGAAGCCTTCTTCGTCCAGGCTCACGAGGTTCACGGCTTCGCCGCTGTTGCCCGCGCGGCCGGTGCGGCCGATGCGGTGCACGTAGTCTTCGCTGACGTTGGGGATCTCGTAGTTCACGACGTGCGGCAGCTCGTCGATGTCGATGCCGCGCGCGGCGATGTCGGTCGCCACCAGGGCGCGGATCTCGCCACTCTTGAAGCCGGCCAGCGCCTGGGTGCGGGCACCCTGGCTCTTGTTGCCGTGCAGCGCCATCGCGTGGATGCCGTTCTTGGTGAGGTACTCGGCGACGTTGTTGGCGCCGAACTTGGTGCGCGTGAACACCAGCACCTGGCTCCAGTTGTGCTGGTTGATGATGTGCACCAGCAGGGCCTTCTTCTTGCCTCGGCCCACGGGGTGGATCACCTGGGTGATGCGCTGCACCGTGGTGTTGCGAGGAGTGACCTGGATGTGCAGCGGGTCCTTGAGCAGGGCGCTGGCGAGGTCGCGGATCTCGTCGCTGAAGGTGGCCGAGAACAGCAGGCTCTGCTTTTCCTTGGGCACCAGCGCGAGGATCTTCTTCACGTCGTGGATGAAGCCCATGTCGAGCATGCGGTCGGCTTCGTCCAGCACCAGCATCTGCACGGTGGAGAGGTCGAGGAAGCCTTGCTGCTGCAGGTCGAGCAGTCGGCCGGGGGTGGCCACCAGGATGTCGACGCCGCGCTTCATGGCGTTGATCTGCGGGTTCATGCCGACGCCGCCGAAGACGACGGTGGAGGTCAGCGAAAGGTGTTTGCCGTACACGCGCACCGACTCTTCGACCTGGGCGGCGAGTTCGCGGGTGGGGGTGAGCACCAGGGCACGGATGCCCACGCCGCCGAAGCGGCTCTTGGCGCGCTCGCTGCCGGAGAGGCGTTGCAGCAGCGGGAGGGTGAAGGCGGCGGTCTTGCCGGTGCCCGTCTGGGCGCCACCGAGCAGGTCGCGGCCGGCCAGCACGGCGGGGATGGCCTCCACCTGGATGGGGGTGGGGGTTTCGTAACCGTGCTCGCGCACGGCTTGCACGATGGCCGGGGCCAGGTTCAGATCGTCAAAGGTCATGTAGATGAGGCGCCCGTCCAGGGCGCTGGGGGCATCGGCCACTCCGGATGTCGCGGCCTGGTTGGCTGCGGCGCCCGGTCAGTCTGGGGCAGATGGATTCAGGAAGTCGGTGGCCGCAAGCGGGTTGCGCACACCCCGGCGAAGTGCCGGCGCCGAGCCAACTGAAGTGCCCGACAGGGTCTATTGTCGCACGATCGGGGCTTTGCCGCCGTCAACCGCCGCTCAAAAGCGGTCCATGGGTGTCTGAGGGGATAATCATGGGTTGCGCGGCCGTCCTGGCTGCAGATTCTTCAGGCAGAACATTCCCATGGCTCAATACGTCTTTTCCATGAACCGGGTCGGCAAGATCGTGCCGCCCAAGCGACAGATCCTCAAGGACATCTCGCTCTCGTTCTTCCCGGGCGCCAAGATCGGCGTGCTGGGCACCAACGGTTCGGGCAAGTCCACGCTGCTCAAGATCATGGCCGGCATCGACAAGGAGATCGAAGGCGAAGCGATCCCGATGCCGGGCATCCGCATCGGCTACCTGCCCCAGGAACCCCAGCTCGACCCCGAACAGAACGTGCGCGAGGCGGTCGAGGCCAGCATGAGCGGTGTGCGCGCCGCGCAGAAGCGCCTGGACGAGGTCTACGCGGCCTATGCCGAGGAAGACGCCGACTTCGACGCCCTGGCCGCCGAGCAGGCGCAGCTCGAAGCCATCATCGCGACTTCGGGCACCGACGGCGAACACCAGCTTGAAATCGCGGCCGACGCGCTGCGCCTGCCGCCCTGGGACGCCAAGATCGGCGTGCTCTCCGGCGGTGAGAAGCGCCGCGTGGCGCTGTGCTGCCTGCTGTTGTCCAAGCCCGACATGCTGTTGCTCGACGAGCCGACCAACCACTTGGACGCCGAATCGGTGGACTGGCTCGAGCAGTTCCTGCAACGTTTCCCCGGCACCGTGGTGGCCATCACCCACGATCGCTACTTCCTGGACAACGCGGCCGAGTGGATTCTCGAACTCGACCGCGGCCACGGCATTCCCTACAAGGGCAACTACTCCACCTGGCTGGAGCAGAAGGAAGCCCGCCTGGAGCAGGAGCAGCGCACCGAAGACGCCCGCACCAAGGCCATGAAGAAGGAACTGGAGTGGGTGCGCCAGAACCCCAAGGGCCGCCAGGCCAAGAGCAAGGCGCGCCTGGCCCGTTTCGAAGAGCTGAGCGACGTCGAGTACCAGAAGCGCAACGAAACCAACGAGATCTTCATTCCCGTGGCCGAGCGCCTGGGCAACGAGGTGTTCGAGTTCAAGAACGTCAGCAAGTCCTTCGGTGACCGCCTGCTGATCGACAACCTGAGCTTCCAGATCCCCGCGGGCGCCATCGTCGGCATCATCGGCCCCAACGGCGCGGGCAAGTCCACGCTGTTCAAGCTGATCAGCGGCAAGGAACAGCCAGACTCCGGCGAAGTGAAGATCGGCCAGACCGTGAAGATGGCCTTCGTCGACCAGAGCCGCGAAGGCCTGGACGGCGACAAGACCGTGTGGGAAGACATCTCCGGCGGTCTGGACATGATCACCGTGGGCAAGTTCCAGATGCCCAGCCGCGCGTACTGCGGCCGCTTCAACTTCTCCGGCGGCGACCAGCAAAAGCGCGTGGGCAGCCTCTCGGGCGGTGAACGCGGTCGCCTGCACCTGGCCAAGACGCTGGCCGAGGGCGGCAACGTGCTGCTGCTGGACGAACCCTCGAACGACCTGGACGTGGAAACCCTGCGCGCGCTCGAAGACGCGCTGCTCGAGTTCGCCGGTTGCGCGCTGGTCATCAGCCACGATCGCTGGTTCCTCGACCGCATCGCCACCCACATTCTGGCCGCCGAGGGCGACAGCCAGTGGGTGTTCTTCAACGGCAACTACCAGGAGTACGAAGCCGACAAGAAGAAGCGCCTGGGTGAAGAGGGTGCCAAGCCCAAGCGCATGCGCTTCAAAGCCTTGAAGTAAGCCCACCCCCGCGCCGGCCCGATGCTCGGGCCGTCACCCCCTCAAGGGGGCAATGCCTGCGGGCCGGGGGACCCGGACCCGCGGCATTCTGGACCAGCACCACCTCTTCTTCCCGACATGTCCACTTTGACCGCCGAAGACGTTCTTGCCGCCACGCGCCACTGGATCGAGAAGGCCGTCATCGGCCTGAACCTGTGTCCGTTCGCGCGCGCGGTGTACGTGAAGAACCAGGTGCGCATCGTGGTGAGTACGGCGCGGCACCTGGACGCCTTCCTGGACGATCTCGACCGCGAGCTCGACCTGCTGGTGAACACGCCGGCCGAAGAGATCGACACCACCCTGCTGGTGCATGCCACGCTGTTCCCCGATTTCGAGGTCTTCAACGACTTCCTCAACGTGGTGGACGACGTGGTGGCCGAGCACGAGCTCGAAGGTGTGATCCAGGTGGCGCCGTTTCACCCTTTGTTTCAATTCGAGGGCACGGCGCCGGACGACGTGACCAACGCCACCAACCGCGCGCCGTTTCCCACGCTGCACCTGCTGCGCGAGGACAGCGTCGAGCGCGCGATCGAGACCGCCGGCGGTGACGCCGACGCCATCGTCGAGCGCAACTTGCAGACCCTGCGCGAGCTGGGCGCCGATGGCTGGCGCGCATTGATGGCTGAGCGGTGAACGCCAGGCCTTTCCGGCCTACTTTTGCGCTATGGTGACGGCACCCTCCTGCCGATAATGTGCAGAACCCTTTCCGTTTTCTTCCCCGCTCACGAAGGACACCGGCTGCATGGACGCCAGCAACACCCAGGCCTTTGACGCCTGCCTCCGCGAAGCCCTGGCGCAGACCCGCGAGTGGGTGCCGCGCTGGCTGGGCAAGCTGCACAGCACCCTCAAGGACCGCGAGCTCTCGGCCAGCCAGCTCAGCGAGAAGCAGGGCATGCTGCAGGCCCGCACCACGCTGGAGTCGCACCGCGACCTGATCGCCACCCGTTTTCTCGCCGCGTTCGCCGAGTCGATGGAGAACGCCCTGCCGCACACCGGCACCGGTTCGCGCCGCTCGCCCACCGTGAGTTTCGACGAGCTCGAACTCATGGGCGACGACCAGGTGCAGGAAACCGTGGAGCTCGCCCGCGTGCAGCAGGTCGTCAAGATGGCGGTGGACGAAGAGCTGGTCACGCTGACCTCGCGCATGAGTGGCGCCCAGGGTCTCACGGTCGTGAACCCCGAGGCCAACCCCCTGCGGGTCGAGGTGATCGTGGCCGCGCTGATGACGGCGCTCAAGGGCCTGCATGTGGAAGCCGCGGTGCGCACGCGCTGGCTGCAGGTCGGCGCCATGTCGCTCGGCGACGAGCTGCGCCACCTGTACGCCTATTTGAGCAAGCAACTCGATCGTGCGGGCGTGAAGCCGGCCGGTTACGTGGTGACGCAGACCGCGGCGCCTCGCCGGTCGGTCGCGGTGGCCAGCCCGCGGGACGAAGCGGTCTCGGTGCAGGAAGTGCTGGTCAACGACAACCTGCTCACGCTCGACCATCTCCACCAGTTGCTGGTCGGCAACCTCGACCTCAACGAGAAGTCCAACAGCAAGACGGCGGTGTCGGACAACGTCATGGGCCGCACGCTGGCCAGCGAGGTGGTCACCCTCATGCTCAAGCGCATCGCGGCCGACGAGCGCCTGCTCGCGCCGGTGCGCAACCTGGTGCAGGACATGAAGCCCGCGCTGCTGCAGCTGGCGCGCAGCGAGCCGCGCTTCTTCGCCGACAAGCAGAACCCCGCGCGCCGCCTGCTCGACGCCATCACCGAGCGCAGCCTGGCCTTCACCAGCGAGATGGACCCGGGCTACAACCCGTTCTCCAACCAGGTGCGCGGCATCGTGCGCACCCTGCTCAAGCCGGGCGAGGACCTTGCCGAGCGCTTCCCCAGCCTGCTCGCGGACCTGCACCGTTCGCAAGCGGAGTCCGTGGCGCCCGCGCAGGTTCAGGCGCGTGGCCTGGCGGTGCAGACGCTGGTGCGCGTGGAGCAGCGCAATCTGCTGGCCGAACGCGTGGCGGCCGAGATCCGCGCGCGCAACGACTTCGACAAAGCGCCGGGTGTGGTGCGGCGCTTCCTCACCGGCCCCTGGTCGCAGGTGGTGGCGCAGGCGCGGCTGGAGATGTCCGAGTCTTCACCCGTGTCGCCGGTCGACTCGCCCGCGCGGCGCTACAGCGACATCCTGCCCGACCTGCTGTGGTCCAGCCAGCTGGCGCTGGCCAGCCTGAACAGGCCGCGCCTGGTCAAGGTCATCCCCGGCGTGCTGCGCACGCTGCGCGAAGGCCTGGACTCCATCGACTACCCGCGCGAGCAGACCGAGGCGTTTTTCCAGGCGCTCATGGGCCTGCACGAGGCGGCCTACAAGACCCAGCGCAGCAGCCAGGAGCCGCCGCCCGAGGAAGAACAGCCCAGCATCCAGCCGGAGATGGACGACGAGCCCTGGATGCAGCGCACCGAGGCGCGCGATTCCTGCCTGATGGACGACGTGCTGCTCGACTCTCAGCTGACCTCCACCCAGCCGGCGTTTCTCGAAACCCGGCCCATGCAGCGGCAGCGCGACTGGGCCGAGGTCAAGGCCGAGATGGCGGTGCAGCGCACCTCGGACCTGCCCGTGGGCTCCTGGGTCGATGTGCTGCAGGACGGTCAGGCCATGCGCTGGCAGATCACCTGGGCCAGCCCGCACGGCACGCTGTTCCTGTTCACCGGCGCGAACGGCCGTTCGCTGTCCATGACCAAGCGTGGGCTCGAACGCCTGCTGGAACAGGACCGCCTGCGCGTGGTGGCCGACCACGGCGTGGTGGACGAGGCCCTGGACGAGGTGGCTCGCCAGGCCTGGCTCAACAGCGCCATGGCGCAGGACAAAAAAGGCCCCTGAGGAACGGCCCTCAAGCCTTGCGCAGCAGCTTCTTGCGCACCAGGTGGATGTTGTTGCGCAACGCGTAGAGCTCGTCGGTGTACGACAGCGGCACCACCACCTTTTCCACCTTGGCCTCCATCGCGTTCAGCTGCTCCAGCAGCTCCTGCGCGCTCTCGTCGCTGTTTTCGCTGCGCTGCTCCACGTCGCGCAGTTCGGCGTACCAGCGGAACACGCGCTTGCGGATGCGGAAGGTGTAGAGCGGCGGCACGATGCGCGAGAGCGGCAGCGCCAGCGCGATGATCAGGCCCATGGCCAGCCACATGCGCTCGATCAGGTTGGCCAGCCAGAACGGCAGGTAGCGCTGCAGGAAGGGCTGCGTGCCGCCCTTGATGGCGCGCTGCGCCTCGGGCGCGATGGGCACCTCGCTGTGCTCCAGGCTGGGGTACTCGCGCGCCCGGCTGAACCAGCTCGCACCGCTGTGCAGGCTGATGGCGGTCTGCGCGAACAGCTGCAGGATGGCCGGGTGCGTGTTCGCCTGCGCGAGCAGGCTGGTGGTGGACGCCACCAGGCGCACGTTGCGCGGCGGGATGTTGTTGGCCAGGTCCACCATGCCCTGCGGCATCACCACGGGGGTGAGGTAGCCGAAGCGGCGCGAGTAGGCCTCGCTTTGCGCGAAGTCCAGCAGGCGCACGCCGGGCGTCTGCAGCAGCATCTGCACCATCAGCGATTCGGGCGCCGAGGCGAACACCACGGCATCGAGCTCGCCGTTGAGAAAGGCCACCGTGGCGGGTGTCTGCTCCAGCTGGCTGAGCGTCATCTCGGAGGCATTGAGGCGGTTCACGTCCAGCAGCGTGGAGAACAGGCGCGGCACGCCGCTGCCCGGCGTGCCCACGTTCACGCGCCAGCCCTTGAGTTCGGAGAGCTTGCTCACGGTAGGCGACTTGCGCAGGCGCTTGGCGGCGTCCTCCCGGTAGAACAGCCAGAGCGGTTCCACGAACAGGCTGCCCAGGGAGGTGATGGAATCTTCGTCGTCGTAGCCGATGTCGGCCGTGCCGCCCTGCACGAAACCCAGGTCGGCCTGGCCGGTGCGCAGCAGCTCCAGGTTGGCGGACGAACCTTCGGAGGGCAGCAGCTCGACCGTGATGCCGTTGCGCGCGAGCGCCTCGGCGTAGCGTTTGCCGAAGGCTTCGTAGGCGCTTTGCGCGGGCCCGGTGGCCAGCACCACGCGGTCCGGCGGGTTGGGCTTGAGCCACCAGTAGGTGAAACAGAGCAGGGCGACCGTGAGGATGGCGAACGGGCCGGCAGACAGCAGCATCTCGCGCAGGGAGAGCAGGGTGTATCGCAGGGTCTTGGGCATGGCGCGACATTAGCATGCCGACCCCCTGCGCCTGCTGTGACAGGATGTTCGGCCGGTGTCCGCTTTTCTCCTGGCGGAATCCGCCCAATCTCGCTTTGACGCCCTGGAACGCGCTTCCTACGATGGGCTCCATCGCTGCCTGTGGCGCAGCAGATTCCAACGGAGACACCATGAAGACCCTCGCCTGCGGCGCATTCGCCGCGATCCTCGCCTGCGGTGCCGCGCACGCGCAGCAGGATTTCCCGAACCGCAACGTGACCCTGGTGGTGGGCTACGCCGCCGGTGGCGCGATCGACCAGTCGGCCCGCCTGGTGGGCCAGGCGCTGGCCGCGCAGTGGGGGCAGTCGGTGATCGTGGAGAACCGCGCCGGTGCCAATGGCACCATCGCCGCGGCGGCGGTGGCCCATGCCAAGCCCGATGGCTACACCCTGCTGGTCACGGCCACCAGCCACACGCTCAACAAGTTCGTGGTCAAGGGCCTGCGCTACGACGTCGAAAAGTCGTTCGCACCCATCGCGCTCACCGTCGATGTGCCCAACGTGCTGGTGGTGAACGCCGCTTCGCCCTACCAGAACGTGGGCCAGCTGGTCGCCGCCCTGCGCGCGAAGCAGAAGTCCTTCAGCTACGCCTCGCAGGGCGTCGGGGGCATTCCGCACCTGGCCGGCGAGATCTTCAAGTTGCGCACCGGCACCGACATGCTGCACGTGCCCTACAAAGGCGCGGCACCGGGCATGACCGACCTGGTGGGTGGCGTGGTCGACATGTCGTTCCCGTCGCCTGGCTCGATCACGGCCTTCGTCACGGCGGGCAAGCTGCGCCCGCTCGCGGTCACGTCCAGCCAGCGCTTCCCTCACCTCAAGGACGTGCCCACTTTCGCCGAAGCCGGCATCGCCGACTTCACCATCGGCACCTGGCACGGCGTGCTCGCGCCGGCCGGTACGCCGCCCGCGATCGTGGCGAAGATCAACGCCGACATCAACGCGATCATCCAGACGCCCGAGTTCCGCGACGCCCTGGCCAAGCAGGGCAACGTCGCGGCCCAGCCGGTGACGCCGGCGCAGTTCGCCGCCAAGCTCGCCGGCGAACTCAAGGCCTTCGAGGCCGTGGCTGCGAAGATCGACCTGAGCGCGAACTGAAGGCCGCTCAGGCCCGCACGGCGCCCGCGCGCTGCTGCAGGCGGAAGACGCGCACCGCGTCGTTCATCACCTGGGCCTGGGCCTGCAGGGAGCCCGCGGCGGCGGCGAGTTGCTCGACCATGGCCGAGTTCTGCTGGGTCACCGCGTCGAGCTGGCCCACGGCATGGTTGATCTGGCCCAGGCCCAGGGCCTGTTCCTGCGTGGCGTGGGTGATGTCGGCGATCAGGCCGTTGACCTGTTCGACCGACTGCACCACCTCGGTCATGGTCTTGCCGGTGCTGTGCACCAGCTCGCTGCCGGCGGTCACCTGGCCCGTCGACTCGTCGATCAGCGCCTTGATTTCCCTGGAGGCGGTCATGGTGCGCTGGGCCAGGCTGCGCACCTCGCCGGCCACCACCGCGAAACCCCGGCCCTGTTCACCCGCGCGCGCCGCTTCCACCGCCGCGTTCAGGGCCAGGATGTTGGTCTGGAAGGCGATGCCGTCGATCACGCCGATGATTTCGCCGATGCGCTTGGACGAGCGGCTGATGTCGTCCATGGTGTGGATCACGCGCGCCATGGCATCGTTGCCTTCGCGCGCCACGCTGGCCGAGCGCTGCGACAGCACCGAGGCCTCGCGCGAGGCGTTCGCGCTCTGCTGCACCGTGCTGCTGAGTTCTTCCACCGAAGCGGCGGTCTGCTCCAGGCTGCTGGCCTGCGACTCGGTGCGCGAGGACAGGTCCTGGTTGCCGGCGGCGATCTGGCTGGAGGCCACCTGCACGCCCTCGACCTCGTGGCGCACGTCGGCCACGACGGCCTGCAGGTTCACATTGAGCTGGTTCAGGGCCTTCGTGAGTTCGCCGAATTCGCCATTGGCGTGGCCCTGGATGCGCGCGGAGAGATCCCCCGCGGCCATCTGGTTGGCAAAGGCCACCGCCCGTTGCAGGGGCGTGAGCATCTGCTGGCGCAGCAGGAGCGCGGCCACCGAGGCCACGGCGAGCAGGGCCACGCCGGCACCGAGGTGCGCCAGGGCGCCGAAGGGGGCGGCGAGTTCGCCCATGACCAGGCCCGCCGCCGCCATGCCCACCGAGCACAGCGCGATGCGTTTGCCCAGCGTGAGCCGGGTGATGTCCTGCAGCCGGCCGAGCCAGCCGCCCTGCACCACCTGCCCTTGCCGCAGCGAGAGGGTGGCGCGCCCGTCCTGGCCTTCGGCCCGCATGCGGGCATAGAGGGCTTCGGCCTGCTGCACCTTGTCGCGGCTGGGCGCGGTGCGCACCGACATGTAGCCCACGGTCCGGCCGTTTTCCAGCACCGGGGTGGCGTTGGCTTCCACCCAGTAGTGGTCGCCGTTCTTGCGCCGGTTTTTCACCAGCGCCGACCACGGCGAGCCGCTGGCCAGGGTGGCCCACATGTCCCGGAAGGCCTCGGTGGGCATGTCGGGGTGGCGCACGATGTTGTGCGGCTGCCCCAGGAGTTCTTCGCGATCGAAACCGCTCACGGCCACGAAGGCCGGGTTGCAGTAGGTGATGCGGCTTTGCAGGTCGGTGGTGGACACCAGCGTGACCCCTTCGGGGATCACATATTCGTTGTGGGTGACGGGCAGGTTGTTGCGCATGGGATGGTCATCGGCCATTGCGGCCGAAACCGAAGGGAAAAAACGCAGCAGCCGGCCCAGACTGGCCGCGGTTTGACGCAGATCAAACCGCGGACCAGCCACCCCCGCCGGCTCAGGGCGCCGGTTCGAGGCTCATCACGGTGTAGGCGCCGTTGACCTTGTCCGCCGTGAAGCGCACCTTGTCGCCGGCCTTCACCTTGCCCAGCAGGGCCGGGTCGCGCGCCTGGAAGACCATGGTCATGGGCGGCATGTCCAGGTTCCTGATCTCGCCGTGCTTGAGCGTGATCTTGCCGGCGGCGGTGTCGACCTTGCGCACCTCGGCCTCGCTGGCCGGCAGCGCGCCGGCCGCCGCATCGCCCGAGGTCGGTTTGAAGCCGCCGGTGGCCGCGCCCGCGTGGCGCTGGAACACGCGCGAGCTGCCGTCGCGCTGCACCAGCAACACGTCGTAGGCGTCGCGCCGATCGCCGTACACCGGGCCGTCCATGCCCGGGCTGCCCACCGGCATGCCGGGCACGGCCAGGCCGATCGCGTCGGGTTTCTCGGCGAGCAGGCGGCGGATCTCGCTGGCCGCCACATGGCCTTCGACCACGTAGCCACCGACCAGGGCGGTGTGGCACGAGCCGTACTTGGCGGGCAGGCCCAGGCGCTGGCGCACGGCGGTGTTGCCGGTGTCGAAGACCTGGACCTGGAAGCCGTCGGCGCGCATGAGCTCGACCCAGTCTTTGCAGCAGCCGCAGTTGGGGTCTTTCCAGACCTGCAGTGCAGGGGGGGCGGGCGTCTGGGCGAAGGCGCCGCTGGCCGCCAGGGACAGGCCGATCGCGGCGCTGAGCAGGTGTCGTCGTTGCATGGGGTGCTCCTGAAGGGTGGGCATCAGGCCTTGGGCTTGACGCGGATGGTGCCACGCATGCCGGCTTCGAAATGGCCGGCGATCAGGCAGGCGAACTCGAAATCGCCGGGGCGGTTGAAGGTCCAGACGATGTCGCCGGTCTTGCCAGCGGGCACGTGCGCCATGTAGGGCTCGTCGTGTTCCATGCCGGGGTGTTTTTTCATCATCTCGGCATGGGCCCGCAGGTCCGCGCCCGTGCCGAGCACGATCTCGTGCATCACCTTGCCCTTGTTGATGGCGCGCAGGCGCAGCGTCTCGCCTTCGCGCACCTCCAGGTGGTTGGGGCTGAGCTTCATGTCGTCGGTCATGCGGATGTCGATCGTGCGCGTGGCGGCGCCGGGTTCGCCCGCGATGCCCCAGGGCTTCTGCTCCTTGACCACCGCGCTGGCGGCTTTGCCGTGCTGGTCGCCGTGCGCGTGCGCGGCGGGCAGGGACAGGGCCCAGGGCAGGGCGAGCAGGCCGAGCTGGAACTGGCGGCGGGTGGTGGTGTTCGTCGTGTTCATGGTGTGTCCTTTCAAAAATGGAATCAGTGTTGGTGGTGGCCCGCGTCGGCGGCGGGTTTGCGCACGGTGGCGCTGGCGGGTGAGGATGCAGAAGGGGTCGGGCGCGCGGCCGCGGGTGCCGCGCCGGTCTCGACCAGGCGGGCCTGGGTGCCCGGCGGCATGGCGTAGGGTCCCGGATCGCTGTAGTCGCCGGCCTTCTGGTCGGCGCGCACCTTGAAGGTGGTGAACATGCCGCCCATCTCGATCGGGCCGTAGGGGCCGGTGCCGGTCATCATGGGGAAGGTGTTGGCGGGCAGCTCCATCTGCATCTCGCCCATGTCGGCCATGCCGCGCTCGCCCATCACCATGTAGTCGGGCGAGGCGCGCTGCAAGGGTTTGACCAGGCCCCGGTGGTCGGCGCCGATCATGGTCGGCACGCTGTGGCCCATGGCCCCCATGGTGTGGTGGCTCTTGTGGCAGTGCATGGCCCAGTCGCCCGGCTCGTCGGCCACGAACTCGATCTGCCGCATCTGGCCCACGGCCACGTCGGTCGTCACCTCGGGCCAGCGCGATCCCTTGGGCGTGGGGCCGCCGTCGGTGCCGCTCACCTCGAACTCGATGCCGTGGATGTGGATCGGGTGGTTGGTCATGGTGAGGTTGCCCACGCGCACGCGCACCCGCTCGCCCAGGCGCGCCACCAGCGGCGTGATGGCGGGGAACACGCGGCTGTTCCAGGCCCAGATGTTCTGCTCCAGCATGGTGTTGACCTGCGGCGTCATGCTGCCGGGCTCGACGTCGAAGGCGTTGAGCAGGAAGCAGTAGTCGCGCTGCACGTCCTCGATCAGCGGATGCTTCTGCCTGGGGTGCGTGACCCAGAAGCCCATCATGCCCATGGCCATCTGCACCATCTCGTCGGCGTGCGGGTGGTACATGAAGGTGCCGGGTCGGCGCGCGGTGAACTCGTAGACGAAGGTCTTGCCCGCCGGGATGGCGGGCTGGTTCAGGCCGCCCACGCCGTCCATGCCATTGGGCAGGCGCTGGCCGTGCCAGTGGATGGTGGTGTGTTCCGGCAGTCGGTTGGTGACGTAGAGGCGCACGCGGTCGCCTTCCACCACCTCGATGGTCGGCCCCGGGCTCTGGCCGTTGTAGCCCCACATGTTGACCATGAAGCCGGGTGCCACCTCGCGCACCACGGGTTCGGCCACCAGGTGGAACTCCTTCACGCCGTTGTTCAGGCGCCAGGGCAGGGTCCAGCCGTTGAGCGTGACCACCGGGTTGTAGGGTCGGCCCGCACCAGTCACGCCCGGCGGCGTCCACGGCGCGGCGGTGTCGGCCGAGGTCTGCTGCACGGCTTCGGGCAGGGCGGCGAGCGCCACGCGGCTCACACTGGTGGCGGCGACCGCCGTGGCGGCCGCGCCGGCAAAAAAATGTCGTCGGTTGAGGGAGGGGGTCATGTCAGTGTCCTGCGGCGGCGGCCGTGCCATTGCCGGATGAAGAGGAGGGGGTGTCGGGGCCGGCGTAGTCGGCGCCGGCGAGCAGGGCCTGCCAGTCGGCCTGCGCGAGCCAGTAGCCACGGCGCGCCTGCAGCGCGGCATCGAGCGCGCCCATGCGCTCGCGGGCGCTGGCCAGCAGCTCCCAGGTGCTTTGCAGCATGCCGTTGTAGCGCAGCTGGGTGTCCTGCTCCAGGGCGGTCTGCAGTTGCGCCACCACGGTCTGCGCGTGCTGGGCGCTCGCATGGCGCACCTGCAGCGCCGTCCAGGCCTGGCGCGCCATGGAGCGCCGCTCGGCTGCCTGGCGCAGCAAGGCCGCTTCGGCGCTCACGGCGCGCTCCAGCGTGTGGTCGCGCAGCAGGCTCAGGTTGTCGATGCGGGGTGGCGCCGAGTCCGCGCCGGTGACGGTGTCGAGCGCGGCATCCACCGCCTCGTTCCAGGCCTGTCGGCGCGCGGGTGACGGTGGGGCGATGTCGCGCCCGGCCAGCAGCCGGGTCTGCGCCAGCGTCGGGTGGCCGCGCAGCACGGCGGCTTCCAGCGCGGCCTCGCTCACGCCCTCGCCGGGCGAGGCTTTCGCGGGCAACTCCGGCAGGCTGGTGGGCAGCTGCTCGCCGAGTTGCGCCACGGCCTGCGCGTCCCACAGGCCCAGCAGGCGGGCCAGTCGCTCTTGCGCGGCCAGGGTGGTGCCGCGCGCGTTCACGCTGGCCTGCCAGGCGCTGGCCTCGATCAGTTGCTCGCGCATCTGCCGGGCCTGGCTCCAGTTGCCCGCCACCACCATGCGCCGGCCCAGCTCGCTGCCGGTGCGCGTGGCGTCCAGCACCTCGGCGAGCAGGCGCTCGCTCTGGCGCGCGGTCACGGCGTCGATCCAGGCGCGCTGCACGTCCCGCACGTGCGCCGCATAGGCCACGGCCACCTGGCGTTGAGTCAGGGGGTTCATGTCGGCGTGGGTGAAGAGCTCCGGCCGGTGCCGCAGCGAGAGCCGCAGCGCCTGCGTGAGGTCCAGGGTCGGCCCGCGCCGGGGCTCGGCGCGGGCTTCACCGGGCTGGGCCGATTCCCAGCGCAGCAGGTCGGCGTGGCCGCGCGGAAACTCGGCCACGCGCTGGTTGGCGCGTTGCCAGATCGCGCGCGCCGCGGCGATGTCGGTCGGTAGCGCGGGCAGCTCGGCGTTGCCGGTGGGCGGCAGCACCAGGGGCGGTGCGGTGACGGGGCGGGCCGGGTCGGCCGCGCCGAGGGCGTCGGAAGACTGCGCATGGGCCGACGCGAGGGCCAGGGCACAGCCGATGAAGAGGCCGGCCCGCGCGCGGGTGGGCCCAGGTGGCGACGTTCGCCAGAAAAGGGTCATGGAAATCTCCTGAAAACACAAACCAGCGCCCATCGCGCGCCCTCATCGGGCGGCGGCGGACGCACCTCGGGTATGTGCGCTCAGGAAATGGGTGGCTTGATGCCTTGGTGCGGCTCGGAGCTGACGAAGCGCTCGGCCGGTGGCGCGAGCAGGCCGTGCCGTGGGGACAGGGTGGGCACGGCGGGCACCGAAAGCGCCATCGCCGGGCCGTTGCAGACCTCGCAGCTCTTGTGCGTGTGTTCGCCGCCGCCGTCGGCCTGCATGTCGGCACCGTGCTCGGTCATGCCGGCGGCGCCCTGGTCATGGCCCTGGGCGTGCCCGACAGGCATGGCGTGGTCGGTGCCGGCCGCGGCGGGGTGGTGCATGGTGGCCTGTGCCGGCGCGACCAGCATCGACAGCGCCATGGCGTCGCCCATCCAGCCGCGAATCGGCAGCAGAGCGATCATGAGGGCGAGCAACAGGTGGCGCATGGACTGGAATGATACGGCGCGGGCCGATTTGGTTCCCGAGGTCAGGGCAACTGCGGCGCGACGCCGAAGCGCGGGGGCGGCGAGGGGAGGATCTCTTCCACCGGCGCGGGGGCCTTGGCCGCGCGCACCGCCACCTGCGGCGGCAGGGTCATGCCGCGCGCCTGCATCACCGCGCGCAGGCGGTCGGGGTAGTCGGTGATGATGCCGTCCACCCCCCAGTCGATCAGGCGCGCCATGTCCTGGGTGTCGTTCACCGTCCAGGGGATCACGCGCAGCTCCAGCGAGCGGGCGCGCTGCAGCAGGTGCTGGTCGATGTCGTTGAAGTTGGGCGACCAGAGCTTGCCGCCCGCGGCGGCCACCATGCCGGGCGCGTCCTCGAAGTCGGCCAGCCGCAGGCCGGCCGTCCACTCGCTGCTCTTGAGCGTGTTGCGCGACGACAGGTAGGACAGCGGCATGCCGGGCGCGAGCTGGCTGGCCACCTTCTGGATGCGCCAGTCGAAGCTCTGCAGGCTCACGCGCTGGCTCATGCCATGGGCCTTGATGACCGCCAGCACCGCGCGCACGAAGGTGTCGGGGTGGGGGGATTCGTCCGGGCGGCTGGGGTTGATCTTGAGTTCGATGTTGAAGCGCACCTGGTGGGCGCCCAGCTGGCGCACGCGCTCGAACAGCGCGGCCAGGGTCGGGATGCGCTGGCCGTCCTGCGCCTGCTGCTCGGCGAAATCGCGCGCGTAGCGGCTGGCCGGGTTGATGCGGCCCACGTCCCAGGCGCCGATCTCGGCCAGCGTGAGGCGGTGGAAGGGCTGGCCGCGCGCCTGCAGCCAGCGGCCGTCGGCGTCGCGCGTGAGGTCGGGGTTGGGGGCGATGTCGTGCGAGATCACCGGCACGCCCTCGGCGCTGAGCACCACGTCGAGTTCGAGCGTGCTCACGCCCACGGCCAGCGCGCGCTCGAAGGCCGCCAGGGTGTTTTCGGGAGCGAGGCCGCGCGCGCCGCGATGGCCCTGCACGTCGAATGCGAGCGCTGCGCTCGCGCACCACAGCGACAGGCCCAGGGCGGTGGTGCAGCTCCAGCGGATCCAGGTCAGGCGTTGCACGCCCTGCGGGGTGGGTTCGTTCATGGGGGCAGTCTGACAGCCTCCCATGTCCGATGCAAGACAGCTCAATGACCGAGGATTTTGGACAGGAAATCGCGGCTGCGTTCGTTCTGCGGGTGGTTGAAGAATTCGGTCGGCGTGTTCTGCTCGACGATCTGGCCCTGGTCCATGAAGATCACGCGGTCGGCCACTGCCTTGGCGAAGCCCATCTCGTGCGTCACGCAGATCATGGTGATGCCCTGGTTGGCCAGCTCGATCATCACGTCGAGCACTTCCTTGATCATCTCCGGGTCGAGCGCCGAGGTGGGCTCGTCGAACAGCATGATCTTGGGCGTGAGGCACAGCGCGCGCGCGATGGCCACGCGCTGCTGCTGGCCACCCGAGAGCTGCAGCGGGAACTTGCGGGCCTGCTCGGCGATGCGCACGCGCTGCAGCTGCTGCATCGCCTTTTCTTCCGCCTCCTTTTTCGGCAGCTTGCCGACCCACATGGGCGAGAGCGTGAGGTTCTCCAGCACGCTCAGGTGCGGGAACAGGTTGAACTGCTGGAACACCATGCCCACGTTCTTGCGCACGCGGTCGATCGCCTTGATGTCGTCGGTCAACTCGATGCCGTCCACCGTGAGCTGCCCCTGCTGGTGTTCCTCGAGCCGGTTGATGCAGCGGATCAGCGTGGACTTGCCCGAGCCCGAGGGCCCGCAGATCACGATGCGTTCGCCCCGGGCCACGTCCAGGTCGATGTCGCGCAGCACGTGGAAGTCGTTGCCGTACCACTTGTTGACCTTGTCGAATCGGATGATGGAATCGGACATGTGTGTTTTCTTTCAACGGGCCTTGCTGGCGCTGAGCTGTTTTTCGACCCACAGGCTGTAGCGCGACATCGAGAAACAGAACGCGAAATACACCAGGGTGATGAACAGGTAGGCCTCGATCTTGAAGGGCCTCCAGTTCACGTCGGAATTCAGCGCGAGCGCCAGCGCGCCGGTGAGCTCGTAGAGCGAGACGATGGTGACCAGCGAGGTGTCCTTGAACACCGAGATGAAGTTGTTCATCATGCTCGGCACCACCATGGCCAGGGCTTGCGGCAGCACGATCTTGCGCTGCGTCTGCCAGTACGACAGGCCCAGCGTGTCGGCCGCTTCCAGCTGGCCCTTGGGGATGGCCTGCAGGCCGCCGCGGATGATCTCGGCCATGTAGGCCGCCGCGAACAGGGTGATGCCCACGATCACGCGAACCAGCACGTCCAGCGTCACGCCCTGCGGCATGAACAGCGGGAACATGAACGAGGCCATGAACAGCACCGAGATCAGCGGCACGCCGCGGATGAGCTCGATGTAGACGATGCAGGCCGAGCGGATCGCCGGCAGCTGGCTGCGCCGGCCCAGGGCCACCACGATGGAGAGCGGGAAGGCCATGAAGAGCGAGAGCGTGGCCAGCATCACCGTGAGCGGCAGGCCACCCCAGAGGTCGGTGCGCACCGGGCTCAGGCCCGGCACGCCGCCGCGCATGAGCGTGAAGAACACCACCAGCACGCCGAGCCAGAGCAGCGGCAGCCAGGGCTTCCAGAAAGCGCGCATGCAGCTGAGCACCAGGCCGCCGAGCATGACGGCGGTGGCGATCAGCGGGCGCCATTGTTCGTCGTAGGGGTAGCGGCCGAACAGGATGATGCGGTACTTCTCGGTCACCACGCCCCAGCACGCGCCGATGCCGCGCGCGGCCTGGCAGGCGTCCGCGTCGTTGACGTAGACGGCGCGCAGGAACGCCCAGTGGATCAGCCCGGGCAGCAGGTAGACGATGAGCGCGCCGACGAACAGCGTGGTGAGGGTGCTGCGCCAGTCGGCGAACAGGTTGCGCCGCGCCCAGGGCACGAAGCCGGTGGTCCTGACCGGCGAGGGGCGGGGCGCGATGGGCACATAGGTGTCGGCCATGCTCAGCGCTCCTGGATGGCCACGCGCTGGTTGTACCAGTTCATGAAGGCCGAGGTGGACAGCGAGGTGGTGAGGTAGACCAGCATGATGATGGCGATGCACTCCACCGCGCGCCCGCTCTGGTTGATGGTGGTGTTCGCGATCGAGACCACGTCCGGGTAGCCCACCGCCACCGCGAGCGAGGAGTTCTTGGTGAGGTTGAGGTACTGGTTGGTCAGCGGCGGGATGATCACGCGCATGGCCTGCGGCAGGATCACCAGGTTCATCTTCTGCTTGGGGTTCAGCCCGAGCGCGGCCGCCGCCTCGTCCTGCCCGCGGCTGACCGACTGGATGCCGCCGCGCACCACCTCCGCCACGAAGGCCGAGGTGTAGATCACCAGCCCGATCAGGATGGCCATGAACTCGGGCGTGGCGCTCACGCCGCCATCGACCATGAAGGCCAGCTGCTCGGGGATGTTCCATTCGCGCGGCATGCCGGCCACCAGCCAACCCACCAGCGCGAAGACCGCGATGAGCGCGATCGGCGCCCAAACGCGGTCGGCGTTCTGGCCGGTGCGCTCGAAGCGCTTCTGCACGCCCTGCCGCCACGCCCAGGCCGCCACCAGGCCCAGGCCCACGCCCGCCAGCACCTGGCCCACGCCAGCCGAGGGAAACGGGAACGAGAAACCGCCCTTGCTCAGGTAGAACAGGTGGCCCAGGTTCCAGGCTTCGTTGGAGGGTGGCAGCAGCTCGATGAACACCAGGTACCACATCAGCAGCTGCAGCAGGATGGGCACGTTGCGGAACACCTCCACGTAGCCGTAGCACAGGCCACGCACCAGCGCGTTGCGCGAGAAGCGGCCCACGCCGAGCAGCACGCCCAGCAGCGTGGTGAGCACGATGCCGATGACGGCGACCTTGAGCGTGTTGAGCACGCCCACCCAGATTGCCTTGCCGTAGCTCTCGCTCGGGCTGTAGGGAATCAGCGTCTCGCCGATGTCGAAACCGGCGGCGGCGCCCAGGAAGTCAAAGCCGCTCTGGATGCCGCGAACGCGCATGTTTTCCTGCGTGTTGTGCGCAAGAAACCACACGCCCGCGGCGATCAGGAGCAGGGCGATGGCCTGGAAGATGAGACCGCGCGTGGCCCGGCTGTTGAGCGACCACGTGCGTTTCTTCGGCGGTGGCGCGGCGCTCAACTCAGCGCACCGGCGGGGCGTACATCAGGCCGCCCTGGGTCCACAGGTTGTTGGTGCCGCGCGGCAGGCCGATGGCCGTCTTGGGGCCGACGTGGCGCTCGAACTGCTCGCCGTAGTTGCCGCCGGCCTTGATGGCGCGCAGCGCCCATTCCTTGTCCAGGCCCAGCAGCTTGCCGGTGTCTTCGGTGCCCGCGCCCACCAGCCGCATGATGTTGGGGTTGGTGCTGCTCTTCATGGAGTCGGCGTTGGCCTGGGTGACGCCGTATTCCTCGGCTTCGATCAGCGCGTAGCCGACCCACTTCACGATGCTGAAGAACTCATCGTCGCCGCGCCGCACGGCCGGGCCCAGCGGTTCCTTGGAAATCAGCTCGGGCAGGATCACGTGCTCGTCGGGCTTGGGCGTTTCCTTGGCGCGGATCGAGGCCAGGCCCGAGGCGTCGGTGGTGTAGGCCTGGCAGCGGCCGGCCACGTAGGCGGCGGTGGCGGCCTCGACCTTCTCGAACACCACGGGCTTGAGCGCGAGGTTGTTGGCGCGCGAGAAGTCGGTCAGGTTCAGCTCGGTGGTGGTGCCGGACTGCACGCACACCGTGGCGCCCTTGAGTGCCTTGGCGCTCTTCACGTTGAGCTTCTTGGGCACCATGAAGGCCTGGCCGTCGTAGAAGTTCACGCCGGTGAAGGTCAGGCCCAGCGAGGCGTCGCGCGTCAGCGTCCAGGTGGTGTTGCGCGCCAGCATGTCGACCTCGCCCGACTGCAGGGCGGTGAAGCGCTGCTGCGCGTTCAGCGGCACGTAGCGCACCTTGTCGGCGTTGGAGAGGATGGCGGCGGCCACGGCGCGGCACACGTCCACGTCCATGCCGCTCCACTTGCCCTGGCTGTCGGCGGCCGAGAAGCCCGCCAGACCGGTGTTCACCCCGCAGATCAGCTCGCCGCGTTTCTTGACCGCGTCGAGGTCCTTGCCGGCGTGGGCCGGCAGGCCGATCAGGGTGGCGGCTGTGCCCAGGCCCAGGGCCGCCAGTTTCAGGGAATGCTGTTTCATCGGGGTCTCTCCAGTGGTAAGTGAAAGGGCAATGGCCGTCCCGCGAAACGCACCTGTTGGGTGCATGTTGCGGTGGCCACCGAAATGTAGACCCGCCTTTTTGGGGTAGGGATCGGGGTTTACGTGGGCGGATCATGCAAATTGCACATGAGGGCATCACGCTGCAGATTCCGTGCCATCGCGGTCTCTCGCGCGACAAACGCGGGTTTCGGCGGGCGAAGGCGCCCCGTATGCTTGTCCCACAACACCCGTCACGGAGACATGTGGTGAGCAGCACCACTCCACCGTCATGACGGGCAGACTACCTGCTGCGTCGGCACACACGCTTCCGGATCCAGTGGTGGTGGAGGCGGTGGTGGCGGGCAAAGCCGCCTCCTTTCCTCATACTCCGCTCGTTCCTCCAGATAGCGCTCATAGCGACGAAACTCTTCTGTCGCATGGGCGCGCTGGGCTGCCAGCCACGATTCATAGGCCTCCTGGTTCTGCAGCACGCCAGGTTTGATCGTGTAGGACTCATTCCACACGCGCTCACCCTGCATGCCCGTGAACCCGCGCAGGATGGCTCCCGACATGAAGCCGACCGATGCATCAGTTGCGCTGACGCCCACCACCCCCAGACGCAGGCCCAGATAAGTCATCGTATTCAAACGCACGACCGTGCCCTTCGGGGCGTCTTTGTACGCAGCCAGTTCCTCAGGCAACGCCGGACCATACGACCTATATCCGAGAGGCACTCTCTCGAAGACACATTCAAAAGTCGGCTGAGCGCTCGCCCATCCTTCCACGTGCTGTTCGCCCCACAAACACTGTCGAGAGCCACCCATGCCCTTCCCTTGGAAGAGCTTTCGGCTCCACCCACTCTTTGACTCTTCGGGTGGCGCGAGCGACCAATATCCACCACCTGCGCTGACGAACACCGTCGCAGCACTGCTTTGATCAACGACTTTCTCCAATACATGCGACGCATCGTCTGGCGTCCGCACCACCACAGGCGCCGAGCCACCCGTCCACGGACGGGCCACGAAATCCGGAAACGGCGGCATGGGTTGGCGCGGCGGCGACTCCAACCCCCGCAGTGCGGCCAACACATGTTCGCGAATGCGGCCAGCCGTGGGCACCGCGGGATTGAGGTAAATCTCAAGCAGCCCATGCCCGATCAGATCGCGCAGGCCATTGAGGCCTGCGGGTCGACTGAAATACGGAGGAATGTCCGTGGTGTTGGGAACCACGGCGCCCACGGTCCTCAAGCCATTGATGACCAAGTCCTTGTCGGCCAGCGTGTGTGGGCCGGACAACATCGGCGATGCTGGCGCTACATGCACCACCCTGACCGACTTCGCATCGGTCCTGCTGAGGGCATGCGCATAGGCCATGTTGACAAACAGATTGCCTTGCGAGTGCGCGAAGAAGAGCATCTTCTTCTCAAGGCGCGCCCAATGATCGATCTGTGCCCGGTGGCGACCGGCCACTTCGGCCATGTTCGGGTTCCCGAGGTTGGGGGTCAGCTCGGTCATCAGTGCCGCCCGAGACAGATCAAACAAGGAATCCAGAAAACCGACCAGACTGGGGATGGCCGACGTGATCGCTCGCCACCAAGCCCCCTCACCGCGCGTGGCAGAGAAGAACAGTTCGAAGCGGCCGGCCAGCAGGCCCCCATGTTCGTGAAGACGCTGGTCGAATGTCTCCACGAAATCGGCGAAGCCTTGGGTGTCGTTGTAGAACAGGTCGTACGTGATAGGTTCGCCGTTGGGGGTGGTAGATCCATAGAGAACAGAAATATGTTGACGCACCGCACGTTGCGCATCGCCTTCTTGCGTCTGAACTCCGTTGAAAAACCCGAACACCACTCCATTGCGCTCACATTGTTCTTGACCAAATGCATTCGACGCAGATATGACGCTGAGCACTAGTACCCATCGTCGCCACCACCCCAGAAGAGATCGGTCAGTCACAGCTATCCACCTTCGGCATCGAGGAAACAGAACCACTGCGAGCTGCGTTGTATGCGAGGAAGGCTTGGAGCCGCTCCTTGGTGTTGGTCGTCATTGCCTTGATTTCTTGAGCCATCTCCCAACTTTGTGTTGAGCCCTCTGGCCCGGAAAAAGCCAGTGATTCACACCCCACGGCCCTCCACGACGCTTGCGACACGCGCTCAAGCGCCACCGCATCGTTCTTGTCCACCAACAGCATTTGCTGTAACGCTCGCGCCGTCTGCATCGCAGCCTTTCTTTGTGCCGGGTCCGTGTACTTGCGATGAATGTGGGTCTCGATGTCATCCCGCACGCCGTTGCCATTCGCGTCCATGCCTTCAACGCTGGGCAGGCGCTCGAGCTTGGGCAATTCGCCGCTCGCTTCCAGTTGCTCGATCACTTGTTGAGGCGTGCGCGCTGCGTCGCCACCCTCCGCACGCTTGTCCCCCCCGCAACCAATTAGCGCGAGCGTCCCAATCAACGCGCTTACCCCCAGCCCCTTGGCCAACTTGCGACTTGGTTTCATTTCGATGTTCCTTCCTTGAATATTGCAGTTGCTGAGTGGTCGACACACGCCGAGTTCGACCACCGCCGAAGTGAATGTAGTCCAATAGAACTACGCATACTCCAGGGAGCATTGCCGCGGCGGCGTGCCCTGCTGGATGCATGAAAGACATGAAATTGGATCGATCTGTGCCCGGTGGCGACCTGCCACTTCGGCCATGTTCGGGTTTCCGAGGTTGGCGGTCAGCTCGGTCATCAGTGCCGCCCGAGACAGATCAAACAAGGAATCGAGAAAACCGACCAGACTCGGAATGGCCGACGTTATCGCTCGCCACCAAGCCCCCTCACCGCGGGTGGCAGAGAAGAACAGTTCGAAGCGGCCGGCCAGCAGGCCACCATGTTCGTGGAGACGCTGGTCGAACGTCTCCACGAAATCGGCGAAGCCTTGGGTGTCGTTGTAGAAGAGGTCGTGGGTGATGGGTTCGTCGTTGGGGGTTACCTCTCCGAAGACTTTGCGTATTTCGCGACGCGCATCATTCGCCTGCAGGTATGTCGTTTGTACGCCATTGAAGAAGCCCAAGGTAACGCCGCTCCTGTCGCACGGCTCTTGACTCATGGCGGAATGGTGCATCAACAATCCGCAGATCGTTGCGCGCAATAGGCGGTTGCGAAGCAGCATCTCAATCACAGCCGCGACTTTCATAGGACGAAGTTACGGAGCCACTTACAGCCTTGTTGAACGCAAGGTACGCATTCAGCCTCTCTTTGGTATTGGTGGTGATGGACTCCAACTCGTTGGACATCCGAT
Organism: Hydrogenophaga sp. FW305-3-2-15-A-LB1; assembly: GCF_058787875.1. NCBI lineage: Bacteria > Pseudomonadati > Pseudomonadota > Betaproteobacteria > Burkholderiales > Comamonadaceae > Hydrogenophaga > Hydrogenophaga sp. FW305-3-2-15-A-LB1. Next base: position 50,505 of record NZ_JBYTAE010000012.1, read on the forward strand.
AGCGGTGCTTCTCGTTGTCGGCTCCTGCAAAGATGTCAAAAGAACAGTCAACCGCTTTGGCTATTGCCTGTGCTGCCGCATCAATAGCCACAGAATCGCTCTTATCAACCAGCAGTGCTCGTTGAAGAGCCCGCGCCATCTGCATCGCAGCCTTTCTTTGTGCCGGATCCGTGTACTTGCGATGAATGTGGGTCTCGATGTCATCCCGCACACCATTGCCATTCGCGTCCATGCCTTCAACGCTGGGCAGGCGCTCAAGCTTGGGCAGCTCACCACTCGCTTCCAGTTGCTCGATCACTTGTTGGGGCGTGCGCGCTGCGTCGCCACCCTCCGCACGCTTGTCTCCCCCGCAACCAGCCAGCGCGAGCGTCCCAATCAACGCGCTCACCCCCAGCCCCTTGGCCAACTTGCGACCCTGTTTCATTTCAATGCCCTCCTTGAATATTGCAACTGCTGAGTGGTCGACACATGCCGCGTTCGACTCCAGTCAAAGTAAATGTAGTCCAATAGAACTACACATACTCCAGGGAGCATTGCTGCAGCTGCGTGCCTGTTGGATGCATGAAAGACATGAACTTGGATCGTAGGGGTCGTCATTGCCCTGATTTCTTGAGCCATCTCCCAACTATGTTTTGAGCTGCCATCGCGGTCTCTCGCGCGACAAACGCGGGTTTCGGCGGGCGGAGGCGCCCCGTATGCTTGTCCCACAACACCCATAACGGAGACATGTGATGAGCAGCACCACCGAAGGCGGGCGCGCCGCGTCCACGCCCGATCCGCACGCGCACCACCGCTTCTGGCCCACGCGCCTGCCGCACCGCATCACCACGCCCGCCACCTCGCTCTGGTGCAACCTGGACGTGAGCGCGCAGCGTTACCCGGACAAGCCCGCGCTGGTGTTCTTCGATCACGTGCTCAGCTACCGCGAGCTGCGCGCGCAGGTGGAGCGCCTGGCGGCGCACCTGCGGCAGCAGGGTGTGCAGGACGGCGACCGCGTGATCCTGTTCATGCAGAATTGCCCGCAGTGGGTGGTGGCGCACTTCGCCATCCTGCGCGCCAACGCGGTGGTGGTGCCGGTCAACCCCATGAATCGGGCCGAGGAGCTCAAGCACTACCTGATCGATCCCGACGCGCGCGTGGCCATCGCCGCGGCCGACCTGGCCGGTGAACTGCTCAAGGCCAACAGCGAGGTGCGCGAGGGCGACCGCCTGCGCCACCTCGTGGTCTCGCACTACAGCGACGCCATCGGCCCGGCCGCCGAGATCCCACCGGCCTGGGCCGACTGGCTGGGCACGCGCCACCCCACACCCTCGCTGCCCGGCGGCACGGTCAGCGACTGGGCCGAGGCGCTGGCCTGCGGCGGCAGCGCGCCCGCGCACAACCGGGGCCCGCACGACCTCGCCGTGCTGCCCTACACCAGTGGCACCACCGGCCTGCCCAAGGGCTGCATGCACCCGCACCGCACCCTCATGCACAACGCGGTGGGCGTGGGCCTGTGGACCAACAGCACGTCGGAGAACGTGGGCCTGCTGGTGGTGCCCATGTTCCACATCACCGGCATGGTGGCCGGCATGCACGCGGGCGTGTACAACGGCGCGACCATGGTGGTGATGCCGCGCTGGGACCGCGAGCTCGCCGGCCGGCTCATCTCGCGCTGGCGCTGCACCCACTGGACCAACATCCCCACCATGGTGATCGACCTGCTGGCCAGCCCGAACTTCGACCAGTACGACCTCTCCAGCCTGGTGCTGGTGGGCGGCGGCGGCGCGGCCATGCCGCAGGCCGTGGCGCAGCGCTTGCTCGACCAGTTCGGCCTGCGCTACTCGGAAGGTTATGGCCTGACCGAGACCGCCGCGCCCTCGCACAACAACCCGCCCGACCACCCCAAGCAGCAATGCCTGGGCATTCCTTTCCTGGGCACCGACGCGCGCGTGGTCGACCCGATCACGCTGCAGGAAATGCCGCAGGGCGAAGCGGGCGAGATCATCATCCACGGCCCCGAGGTGTTCGACGGTTACTGGAAACGCCCCGAGGCCACCGAGGCCGCCTTCATCACCTTCGAAGGCAAGCGCTTCTTCCGCTCGGGCGACCTCGGCCGGGTGGACGAGGACGGTTACTACTTCATCACCGACCGGCTCAAACGCATGATCAACGCCAGCGGCTTCAAGGTCTGGCCGGCCGAGGTCGAGGCGCTGATGTTCCGGCACCCGGCGATCGCCGAGGCCTGCGTGATCGCGACGCAGGATGCCTACCGGGGCGAGAGCGTCAAGGCGGTGGTGGTGCTGCGCGAAGCCGCGCGCGGACAGACCAGCGAGCAGGCCATCCTGGACTGGTGCCGCGAGAACATGGCGGCCTACAAGTGCCCGCGCACGGTGGAGTTCGTCACCGCGCTGCCCAAGAGCGGCAGCGGCAAGGTGATGTGGCGCCTGCTGCAGGAGCAGGAGGCCGCGAAGGCACCGCCCAGCACCGCCTGAGGTTCAGCCCGACAGCTCCGGGTGTTTCGAGAACAGCTCGGCGACCCATTCCACGAAGGCCCGCACCTTGGCGCTGAGGTGGCGGTTCGGCGGGTACACCACGTAGAGCGGAATGGTGTGGGTCGACCAGTCGGCGAGCACCCGCACCAGCTCGCCGCGCTCGATCAGCGGCACGGCGGTGAAGGCCCCCATCTGCGCCACGCCCAGGCCCGCGAGCACCGCCGCGGTCATGGCGTTGCTCTCGTTGACGGACAGCCGGGTCGGGCCCGTGATCTCCACCGTCTGGCCGTCCTTCTCGAACTCGTTGATGAAGGGGCGGCCGTTGCGCGGGGAGAAGTAGTTCAGCATCGTGTGCTCGCTGCCCAGCTGGTCCGGGTGCGTGGGCGTGCCGTGCGCCTGGAGGTAAGCCGGCGAGGCCACGGTCATCAGCGCCATGTTGGCCACGCGCCGGGCCACGAGCGACTGGTCCAGCAGTTCGCCGCCGCGGATCACGCAGTCCACGTTGTCGGCGATGAGGTCCACCGCGCGGTCGGAGACACCCAGGTCGAGCTGGATGTCGGGGTAGCGGCGGTAGAAGTCGGCGAGCGCGGGAATGATGATGTGCTGCGCCACCGAGGTCCCCACGTCCACGCGCAGGCGCCCGCTGGGGCTGGCCTGGGCGTTGGTCATGCTGGCCTCGATGTCGTCCAGGTCGTTGAGCACGCGGGCCGTGCGCTCGTAGTACGCCGCGCCATCGGGCGTGACGGTCACGCGCCGGGTGGTGCGGTTGAGCAGCTTGACCTTCAGCCGCGACTCCAGGTGCTGCACCATCTTCGTCACCGTGCCCTTGGGCAGGTCCAGCGACTCGGCCGCCTTGGTGAAGGTGCCGGCCTCCACCACCCGCGCAAATACCCTGATCGATTGGATCTGATCCATGCCCTCTGTCCTTGATGTGCTTTGTGGCGGGATTGTTCATGCAATGGAAACAGACAACTGGCGGCAGGTGGCTTTATCCGCAGAAAGGGTGTGTCTATAGTTCAGGTCATGGTTTCAACTGCCTCATCCTCTGCCGCCGTGCCGCCCGCACGCACCTTGTCGGTGCCTGGCAAGCCCCCGCTGGCGCTGCGCGTCTGGGGCGCGAAGCCGCGCGGCGGCGTGGTGCCGCTGGTGCTGCACTTCCATGGTGGCGCCTTCATCTCGGGCGATCTGGACAGCGGCGCCTGCCTGGCCGAGCTGCTGGCGAGCTCGGGCGCGGTGGTGGCGTCATTGGCCTATCCGCTGGCGCCGGCGCACCGGTTTCCCGATGCGGTGGAGGCCGGCTACACCACGCTGGAATGGCTGTTCAAGCAGCGCACGCGCCTGGCGGGCACGGGCGCGCCGCTGTTCGTCGCGGGTGAGGAGGCCGGCGGCAACATCGCGGCGGCCGTGGCCATGATGGTGCGCGACCGCGCGCACCCGCCGCTGGCCGGCCAGATCCTCGTCGCGCCCATGCTGGACCCGTGCGGTGCCACGCCCTCGCTGCGCCAGACCATGGGCGAATCCACCGGCTGCAAGTGGATGGATGGCTGGCAGCAGTACCTGCGCGGCCCGATGGACGCGGAACACCCCTATGCCGTGCCCTGCCGCGCGCAACGGCTGGCCGGCCTGCCGCCCGCGCTGATCCTCACCGGTGGCGACGACCCGATGCGCGACGAGGCCCTGGCCTACGCCGATCGCCTGCGCGAGGCGGGCATCGCGGTGCACAGCGGCCTGCTGCCCCCCACCACCGGCTGGCCCGAGTCGCTGAGCGAACAGCCCGCCGGGGAATGTCCGTGCGCCATCGAGGTGCGTGGTCACGTCCGGGCCTTCTTCCAGGCCGCGACGCCCCCGCCGTCCTGACGGACCCGCACCCCCCTTTCCCATCCACCTGAAATGCCCACCCCGGTGATCCACCGGGGGCGGCCCCGTTCGCCCTCAAAAAGGAAAAAACATGTCCGACCTGTCCCAATTCAAGCGCCGCGTCTGGTGGCCCACCGCCGCCGCCCTGGCCGTCCTCATCGTCGCGGGCGTCGTGCTCGTCCAGGAAGCGAGCCCGGCCCGGGCCAGCGCACCGGTGGGCGCACCCCCGCCCATGCCGGTCTCCGTGGCCACCGTGGCCGAGAGCGACGTGGCCGCCTGGCAGGAGTTCTCCGGCCGCCTCGAGGCGGTCGAGCGGGTGGACATCCGCTCCCGTGTGGTCGGTGTGGTGCAGGCCACGCATTTCCGCGAAGGCGCGCTGGTGGCCAAGGGCGACCTGCTGGTGTCCATCGACCCCGCGCCCTACGAAGCCGAGTTCGCGCGCGCCGAGGCCCAGGTCATCGCCGCGCAGGCCCGCGTGACCCACGCCAGCAACGAACACGCCCGCTCGCGCCGCCTGTGGGACGACAAGGCGATCGCCCAGCGCGAGCTGGACGATCGCGAGAACGTGCTGCGCGAAGCCGAGGCCAACCTCAAGGCCGCGCAGGCGCAGCTGCAGGCCGCGCGCCTGAGCCTGGGCTACACCCAGGTGCGCGCGCCGGTGGCCGGGCGCATCGGCAAGCTGGAGGTGACCGTGGGCAACCTGGTCGCCGCCGGCCCCGGCGCGCCGGTGCTCACCACCCTGGTCTCGGTCAGCCCGATCTACGCCAGCTTCGATGCCGATGAAAGAACCGTCTCCGGCGCGCTGCAGGGCCTGGCCGGCGGCGCGCGCCCGGCGGTCGAGCGCATCCCCGTGCAGATGGGCACCTCGGCCACCAGCGACACGCCCCATGCCGGCCAGCTGCAGCTGATCGACAACCAGGTCGACCCGCGCAGCGGCACGGTGCGCGTGCGCGCCGTGTTCGACAACAAGGACGGCCGCCTGATGCCCGGGCAGTTCGCGCGCATCCGCATGGGCCAACCGCAGACCGCGCGCACCCTGCTGGTGAGCGAGCGCGCCGTCGGCACCGACCAGGACAAGAAATACGTGCTGGTGGTGGGCGAGGGCGACAAGACCGAGTACCGCGAGGTCACGCTGGGCGCGCCGGTCGACGGCCTGCGCACCGTGCTCAGCGGCCTCAAACCCGGTGAGCGCATCGTCGTCAACGGCCTGCAGCGCGTGCGCCCGGGCGACGTGGTGCAGCCGCAAGCCGTGCCCATGAACAACGCCCGCGCCGGCACGCCCGAGCGCGCGGTGGCGGTGGCCAGGTCCTGAGCCCCGCGCGTGAAAAGAACACCATGAACCTCTCGAAATTCTTCATCGATCGGCCGATCTTCGCGGGCGTGCTCTCGCTGCTGATCCTGATCGCCGGCCTGGTCGCGCTGCGCGGCCTGCCGATCTCCGAGTACCCCGAGGTGGCCCCGCCTTCGGTGGTGGTGCGCGCCCAGTACCCGGGCGCCAACCCCAAGGTGATCGCCGAAACCGTGGCCACGCCGCTGGAGGAATCCATCAACGGCGTGGAGGGCATGCTCTACATGGGCAGCCAGGCCACGACCGACGGCGTGATGACGCTGACCGTGACCTTCAAGCTCGGCACCGACCCCGACAAGGCCCAGCAGCTGGTGCAGAACCGCGTGTCTCAGGCCGAGCCGCGCCTGCCCGAGGAAGTGCGCCGACTGGGCGTGACCACGGTCAAGAGCTCGCCCGACATCACGATGGTGGTGCACCTGGTCTCGCCCAACGACCGCTACGACATCAACTACCTGCGCAACTACGCGGTGCTCAACGTGAAGGACCGGCTCGCGCGCATCCAGGGCGTGGGCCAGGTGCAGATCTTCGGCGGTGGCGACTACTCCATGCGCGTCTGGCTGGACCCGCAGAAGGTCGCGCAGCGCGGCCTCTCGGCCAGCGACGTGGTGAGCGCGATCCGCGGCCAGAACGTGCAGGCCGCCGCCGGCGTGGTCGGCGCCTCGCCGGGCCTGCCCGGTGTGGACATGCAGCTCTCCATCAACGCGCAGGGCCGCCTGCAGACCGAAGAGGAGTTCGGCGACATCATCGTCAAGACCGGTGGCGACGGCGCCGTGACCCGGCTGCGCGACATCGCGCGGCTGGAGATGGGCGCGGCCGACTACTCGCTGCGCTCGCTGCTCAACAACCAGCCCGCCGTCGGCATGGGCGTGTTCCAGGCGCCGGGTTCCAACGCGCTGGACATCTCGGCCGAGGTGCGCGCCACCATGGCCGAGCTGCAGAAGAACATGCCCGAGGGCGTGGAGTTCCGCATCGCCTACGACCCCACGCAGTTCGTGCGCGCCTCGATCCAGTCGGTGATCACGACCCTGCTCGAAGCCATCGCGCTGGTGGTGCTGGTGGTGATCCTGTTCCTGCAGACCTGGCGCGCCTCCATCATCCCGTTGCTGGCGGTGCCGGTGTCGGTGGTGGGCACCTTCGCGGTGCTGCACCTGCTCGGCTTCTCGATCAACGCGCTCTCGCTGTTCGGGCTGGTGCTGGCGATCGGCATCGTGGTGGACGACGCGATCGTGGTGGTGGAGAACGTGGAGCGCAACATCGAGGCCGGCCTGTCGCCGCGCGACGCGACCTACCGCGCGATGAAGGAGGTCTCCGGGCCCATCATCGCGATCGCGCTGGTGCTGGTGGCGGTGTTCGTGCCGCTGGCCTTCATCAGCGGCCTCACCGGCCAGTTCTACAAGCAGTTCGCGGTGACCATCGCGATCTCCACCGTGATCTCGGCCATCAACTCGCTCACGCTCTCGCCCGCGCTCGCGGCCCTGCTGCTGCGCGGCCACGACGCGCCGAAGGACGCGCTCACGCGCGGCATGGACCGGATCTTCGGCGGCCTGTTCCGTGGTTTCAACCGCTTCTTCCACCGCGGCGCCGAGGCCTACAGCGGCGGCGTGCGGCGCGTGATCTCGCGCAAGGCGCTGATGATGGTGATCTACCTCGCGCTCGTGGGCGTGACCTTCGGCCTGTTCAAGGCCGTGCCCAGCGGCTTCGTGCCGGCGCAGGACAAGCAGTACCTGATCGGCTTCGCGCAGCTGCCCGACGGCGCCACGCTGGACCGCACGGAAGACGTGATCCACCGCATGGGCGAGATCACCAAGCAGAACCCGAACGTGGAAGACGCGATCGCCTTCCCCGGCCTGTCCATCAACGGCTTCACCAACAGCTCGAACTCCGGCATCGTGTTCGCCACGCTCAAGCCCTTCGCCGAGCGCCGGCGCGCCGACCAGAGCGGCGGCGCCGTCGCGGGCCAGCTCAACCAGGCCTATGGCGAGATCCAGGACGCCTTCATCGTGATGTTCCCGCCGCCCCCGGTGGCGGGCCTGGGCACCACGGGGGGCTTCAAGCTGCAGCTGGAAGACAAGGCCTCGCTCGGCTACGAAGCGATGGACGCGGCGGTCAAGGCTTTCATGGCCAAGGCCTACCAGACGCCCGAACTCGCCGGCATGTTCACGAGCTGGCAGGTCAACGTGCCGCAGCTCTACGCCGACATCGACCGCACCAAGGCGCGCCAGCTCGGCGTGCCGGTGACGGACATCTTCGACACCATGCAGATCTACCTCGGCAGCCTGTACGTGAACGACTTCAACCAGTTCGGCCGCACCTACAGCGTGCGCGCCCAGGCCGACGCGCCCTACCGCGCGCGCGCCGAAGACGTGGGCCTGCTCAAGGTGCGCTCGACCTCGGGCGAGATGGTGCCGCTGTCGGCGCTGATGAAGGTGAACTCCAGCTTCGGCCCGGAGCGCGCCATGCGCTACAACGGCTACCTCTCGGCCGACATCAACGGCGGGCCCGCGCCCGGCTTCTCGTCCGGCCAGGCGCAGGACGCGATCGAGCGCATCGCCGCCGAGACGCTGCCGCAGGGCATCGGCTTCGAGTGGACCGAGCTCACCTACCAGGAGATCCTGGCCGGCAACTCCGCGCTGTGGGTGTTCCCGCTGGCCATCCTGCTGGTGTTCCTGGTGCTCGCCGCGCAGTACGAGAGCCTCACGCTGCCGCTGTCCATCATCCTGATCGTGCCCATGGGCCTGCTCGCGGCCATGACCGGCGTGTGGCTGGACGGCGGCGACAACAACGTGTTCACCCAGATCGGGCTGATCGTGCTGGTGGGGCTGTCGGCGAAGAACGCGATCCTGATCGTGGAATTCGCGCGCGAGCTGGAGTTCGCCGGGCGCTCGCCGGTGCAGGCCGCCATCGAAGCCAGCCGCCTGCGGCTGCGCCCCATCCTCATGACCTCGCTGGCCTTCGTGATGGGTGTGCTGCCGCTCGTGCTCGCCACTGGCGCGGGCGCCGAGATGCGCTCGGCCATGGGCGTGGCCGTGTTCGCCGGGATGATCGGCGTGACCGCCTTCGGCCTGTTCCTCACGCCGGTGTTCTACGTGCTGCTGCGCCGCCTGGCCGGCAACCGCGCGCTCAAGCTGCACGGCACCGTGCCGCACCTGGAGGGTTTCGCCTCCGGCGGTGGCGGCAGCGCCCGCGCCGTGCCCGCCGCTCCCCTGACCCATTGAAGACCCGGAAGGTGAACCCTGTGAAACATTTTCATCGCCTGCTGACGCTGACCGCCGCGCTCGTGCTGGCCGGTTGCGCCACCGCGCTGCCGCCCTTGCCGGCGTCGGTGCCCACGCCGCCGCAGTTCAAGGAACAGCCGCGCCAGAACGAACACTGGACCATCGCCCAACCCGCCGAAGCGCAGGCCCGGGGCACCTGGTGGAAGGCGTTCAACGACCCGGTGCTCGACGACCTGGCCGAACGCGCCGCCGCCGGCAACACCAGCATCCACGAAGCCGCGGCCCGCCTGGCCCAGGCGCGCTCGCTGGTGCGCGGCGCGCAGGCCGATCGCCTGCCGCAGATCGGTGTGGGCGCCGACGCCTCGCGCGGCGCCGGTGCCAACACCGCCAACGGCACCACGCCGGCCACGCTGCTGCAGGCCGGCGTCAACCTTTCCTACGAGCTCGACCTGTTCGGGCGCCTGGCGGGGGCGCGCGACGCGGCCGCGCTGGACGCGCAATCGCGCGAAGCCCTGCTGCAGAGCACGCGCCTGCTGGTGCAGGCCGAGGTGGCCCAGACCTACCTGGCGCTGCGCGCGGTGGACACCGAGCGCACCCTGGTGCAGGACACCGCCGCCGCCTATGCGGACACGCTGCGCCTCACGCAGCGCCGCTTCGAGGCCGGCGACGTGGCCGAGCTGGACGTGATCCGCATCCAGACCGAGCTGGCCGCCACCGAGGCCGAGGGGTTCGCGCTCGGCCGCAGCCGCGCCGAACTCGAACACGCGCTGGCCGTGCTGGTGGGCGAGCCGGCCTCCGGCTTCGCGCTGGCGCCCGCCGACGGTGCCCGGGTGCTGCCCGTGATCCCGGCCGGCGTGCCCGGCACCGTGCTCACCCGCCGGCCCGACGTGGCCGCCGCGCAGGCCGCGCTGCTGGCCGCCCAGGCCCGCGTGGGCGTGGCGCAGGCGGCGTGGTTCCCCAGCGTGTCGCTCACGGCGGCCGCGGGTTATGCCTCGCCCGACCTCGGCGACCTGTTCAAGTGGTCGGCGCGCGCCTGGGGCGTGGGCGCGCTGCTGTCGATGCCGCTGTTCGACGGCGGCCGGCGCGAGGCCGGTGTGCAGGGCGCGCAGGCGCAGCTCGACGCCGCCGCCGCGAGCTACCGCGGCCAGGTGCTCACGGCCTTCCGCGAGGTCGAAGACCAGCTCTCCGCCCTGCGCTGGCTGCAGGACCAGTCCCTGGCCCAGGGCCGCGCGGTCAGCGCCGCGCAGCGCGCCAGCGCGATCTCGGAAACGCGCTACCGCAACGGCCTGGTGAGCCAGCTCGAATTGCTCGACGCGCGCCGCAACGAGCTGATCAACCGGCGGCAGGCCCAGCGCGTGGAGGCCGCCCAGCAGCAGGCCACGGTGCGGCTCATCCGCGCCATCGGCGGCGGCTGGGAGGCGGGCGCCCCCGCCCGGGGCGCCTGAGCGACCTCGGCGGCGGGCCGGGGCCGGCACAATAGGGCATGCCGTCCCCGTCCGAGACCCTCCGCCGCCTCTGGCAGCCGCACCGTGGCCTGTTCTGGCTCATGGTCGGCCTGCAGCTGCTGTCGTCCTGCATCGTGCTGTTCGTGCAGCTCACCGACCCGCCCGACGCGCTGCGCCTCGTGCTCGGTCTGATGGCGCTGACCGATTCGCTGCTGGCCTGGTGGCTCACGGTGCGCCTGTGGCGCGAGTCGGCCCCTGCCACCCCTTCCTAGGAGATGCCCGTGTTCGAAGCCCTGCTGATCACCCGACCCGAGTCGGGCTACCGCTGCGAACTCACGCAGCTCGACGAGGCGCAACTGCCCGCCAGCGGCGACGTGACGGTGCGCGTGGACTGCTCCACCATCAACTACAAGGACGGCCTGGCCATCACCGGAAAATCGCCCGTGGTGCGCAGCTTCCCCATGGTGCCCGGCATCGACTTCGCCGGCTCGGTGACGCAGAGCGACCACCCGAAATGGAAGGCCGGCGACCGCGTGCTGCTCAACGGCTTCGGCGTGGGTGAGACGCACTGGGGCGGGCTGTCGCAGATGGCGCGCGTCAAGGGCGACTGGCTGGTGGCCCTGCCCGACACGCTGAGCGAGCGCGACGCCATGTCGCTGGGCACGGCCGGCTACACCGCCATGCTGTGCGTGCAGGCGCTGCAGAAACACTGGGCCGACGCGGGCGTGGCCGCCGGCAGCGGCGAGGTGCTGGTGACCGGCGCGGGTGGTGGCGTGGGCAGCGTGGCGATCTCGCTGCTGGCCGGTCTGGGCCACACCGTGGTGGCCTCCACCGGCCGGCCGCAGGAAGCCGACTACCTGAAATCGCTGGGCGCGGCCAGCGTGATCGACCGCAACGACCTGAGCGCGCCGGGCAAACCGCTGCAGAAGGAGCGCTGGATCGGCGTGGTGGATTCGGTGGGCAGCCACACCCTGGCCAACGCCTGCGCCAGCACACGCTACGGCGGCGCGGTGGCGGCCTGCGGCCTGGCCCAGGGCATGGACCTGCCCGCGAGCGTGGCGCCGTTCATCCTGCGCGGCATCACGCTTTACGGCATCGACAGTGTGATGGCGCCCATGGCCCAACGCGAGGCCGCGTGGGACGCGCTCGCGAAGACGATCAACCGCGAACAGCTGGCGTCGATCACGACAGAGATCGCGCTGCCCGACGCGATCGCCGCCGGCAGCCAGATCCTGGCCGGCCAGGTGCGCGGGCGCCTGGTGGTGAAGCTCAAGGCCTGAGCTTCATCGCGGCGGCACCACCTGGCGGTAGGCGTGCCAGGTGGCGTGGCCCACCACCGGGCCGACGACGATCAGACCCAGGAACCAGGGCAGCATGGCCAGCACCACCAGCAGCGTGATCAGCGCGCCCCACCAGGCCATCACGCCCGGGTTCTGCAGGCAGGCGCGGATGCTGGTGAGCGCGGCCGAGATCGCATCGACCTCGCGGTCCAGGATCATGGGGATCGAGACCGCGCTGGTGACGAAGATCAGGCCCGCGAACACACCGCCCACCAGGGTGTAGGTGATCAGGAACTCCAGGTTCTCGCGCGCCAGCAGCTGCGAGAGCAGGTTGGCGGTGTCGGGCAGGGTGCTGAAGCTGACCGCGAACACCACCAGCGAGGCGCGGCCCCACAGCATCTCCAGGATGAGCAGCACGCCCGCGAAGATCGCGATCGAGCCCTTGGTCTGCTCCCAGGCCAGCAGCGAGTCCGGCAGCGAGGGCTCGCGGCCTTCCTGCAGCGCGCGGCTCACGTGGTACAGGCCCAGGCACAGGAACGGCCCCAGCAGCAGGAAGCCGGCCGAGAGCGCCAGCACATAGGCCGGCGCGGCGCGGAACACCGCCATGAGCGCGTGCCCCATGAGGAAAAAACACAGGCCGTAGAACAGGCCGACGCGGCTGCGCAGGAAATCGCGCCAGCCCAGGCGCAGCCAGCGCAGCGGGTCGCCGGCGTTCAGCTCGGCCAGTCGCAGGTCGAACACCGACGGCGGTGGCGGTGGGGATTCTTCGGTCATGGCTTGTCTCCTCGGGAATGGCGCGCCATCTCGTGGGTGGGTGGCTGGTGCGCGGGAACGGTGGCGGGTCGGTGCAGCGGATCGGTTCAGCTGAGCGCGTGGCTTCGCAGGTGCAGCGCCAGCCCGGCGTCGAAGGCGTGCGTGTGCTTGGCAAACCACGAACCCAGTTCGCGCGCCATCTGGCGCACGGTCCCGAGCTGGCCGCCGCGGACCTGTCCCAGGCCCTCGCGCAGCAGGTTGAGCACCACGCGGTGCGCCAGCGCGTGCGCGTCCGCCTGGCCGTGGCCGGTCTCGCGCATCCAGCTGTCTTCCTGGCCGAAATGCGTGGCCACGTGCGACACCAGCTCGGCCCAGGCCTGCGGCAGCTCCGCGTCGCTGGCGGTCTGCGCGCGGGCCAGCCGCGCCATGAGTTCGCGGTTCATGTTGTCCAGCGGGTCGAAGTCCAGCCAGAGGACCTCGGTCCATTGCGCGGTGCTTTCCATCGGGTGCTGCTCCTTGGGGCCCAAGCTTGGCAGCGGCGGCGCGCCGGCGCCTTGATCCAGCGCAAACGCGCGCCACGCCAAGGCCCGACAGGCCGTGGGCCTGCTGGCGCGCCGCTACACTGGGCGGCCATATGACCAGCGAATTCCAGCCCCCTTACGTGCCGCTGTCCGATGTGCACAGCGCCTTGAAAACCACCGGCTTCGCCTTGCTGAGCGCCGAGGCCGTGGGCGAGTGGCTCGCCGCGCGGCCGGTGGACCTGGCCGGGCTGCACACCGGCTGGAACCAGCTGCCGCCCGACGCCTACCTGAAGGACGGCGGGCGCTACCGCAGCCGCCGCCACAGCTGCTTCGTGGTGGAGGACGACCGCGTGCGGCAGGTGCCGCACCGCGCGCACTGGCAGCCGCTGGAGTACAACGCCCTGCACGGCGGCATGCAGCGCTGGTTCGAACCCATGGAGCCCGCCACGGTGGCGCAGCCGGTGTGGAGCCGCCTGCTGGCCCGGCTGGGCGAGGCCGCCAGCGCGCTGCGCGGCGCGCAGCCCTGGAGCGTGGAGGCCCACGTGTTCCGCATCGACACCACCGACGGCATCGGCCGGCCCACGCCCGAAGGCGCGCACCGCGACGGTGTGGACCTGGTGGCCGTGTTCATGGTGGACCGCCACGCCATCAAGGGCGGCGAGAGCCGCGTGTTCGAAGCCAACGGCCCGAGCGGCCAGCGCTTCACGCTGCGCGAGCCGTGGTCGCTGCTGCTGCTCGACGACGCGCGCGTGATCCACGAGAGCACGCCGATCCAGCCGCTGGAAGGCGATGCCCTCGGCTGGCGCGATACGCTGGTCGTGACCTACCGCAGCGGGGCCTTCCAGGGCGACGCCTCAGCCTGACGGCGGCGGTTCGTAGGCGCGGATCGGCGGCAGCGGTCCGTCGAAACGCTCGACCTGAACCGTGCTGAGCTGGCCCGCGCAGCCCTGGGCCAGCGACGAGGTGCCGATGTCCCGGGTGAGCACATTGGGGTTGCCGTGCGCGCACATCGGCCGGCCCTGGGCATCCTGCACGGGGTCGTACCAGGCGCCGGTGGGCAGCTGAATCACGTCTTCGCGCATGTCGGCGCACAGGCGCGCGCTGGCCAGGCAGGCCCCGATCTCGTTGAAGAGGCGCACGGTGTCGCCCTCGCGGATGCCGCGCGCGGCGGCCGCGGCCGGGTGCAGGGTGCACACCTCGCGGCCCTGGCGCTTGGTGGACTGGCTGTGGGCGCCGAAGTCGAGCTGGCTGTGCAGCTTGGAATGCGGCTGGTTGGCCACCAGCCACAGCGGGTGGGCCGCATCGGGCGCGAAGCTCGGGGGCAGCCAGGCCGGGTGGCCGGGGCAGTCCGCGTAGCCGAAGCCGGCCACCACGGGTGAGCTGATCTGCACCTTGCCGCTGGGCGTGGCGAGCTTCGCGCCCTCGGGGTCGTGGCGGAAGGCGCGCAGGATGCCGCCATCGTCGTCCTTCTGCGGCAGCAGGAGCTCGCCGCGTTGCCAGAAGGTCTCGAAGTCCGGTGCCTCCTGGCCCATGGCTTCGAGCCCGGCGCGCGTGCGCTCGTACAGGTGCGCCAGCCATTGGCGCGTGTTCCGGCCTTCGCTGAAAGCCTGCAGGCCGCCCAGGCGCCCGGCCAGGTCGCAGAAGATGTCGTAGTCGTCGCGCGCCAGGCCATGGGGTTCGGCGATGCGGTGCATGGCGACCACCAGCGGGTCGGTGGGGGTCGCGCCGATGTCTTCGCGCTCCAGCGTCATGGTGCAGGGCAGCACGATGTCGGCGTGGCGCGCGGTGGCGGTCCAGGCGATCTCATGCACGACAAAGGTGTCGAGCGTGCGGAAGGCGTCGGCCAGGCGCTTGAGGTCCTGGTGGTGGTGGAAGGGGTTGCCACCGGCCCAGTAGGCCAGGCGGATGTGCGGGTAGGTGCGGCGCTGGCCGTTGTAGTCGAACGGCTGGCCCGGGTGGAGCAGCATGTCGCTGATGCGCGCCACCGGAATGAAGGCCTTCACGCCGTTGTCGCCCTGCGGCAGCGCGGCGGCGGGCACCGCGTTGTTGCGCTTGCCATAGTGCGCCAGCGTGCCCAGCGCGTAGTTGTAGCCCCCGCCGGGCAGGCCGAGCTGGCCCAGCGCGGCCGCGAGCACCGCCCCCATCCAGACCGGTTGTTCGCCGTGCTGCGAGCGCTGCAGCGAATGCGCCACCACCACGAGCACGCGCTGGCCAACCAGCGCGCGCGCCAGGTCGACCAGTTGCCGCTCGGGCAGGCCGCAGATCGGCGCGGCCCAGGCGCAGCTCTTGGGCACGCCGTCGCCGCGGCCCATCAGGTAGTCCTCGAAGGCTTCCCAGCCGTCGCAGTACCGATCGATGAAGGCGCGGTCGTGCGCGCCGTCGCTCACGAGCTGGTGCACCAGGGCCAGCATCAGCGCGGTGTCGGTGCCGGGCACGGCGGGCAGCCAGTCGAACGCCGCCTCGTCGGGCAGGTCGCTCTTGAGCGGGCTGATGGAGACGAAGCGGCAACCGCGCGCGGCGGCCGCGCGCATGGACTCGCGCTCGATGTGCCGGCTGATGCCGCCCGAGGCCACGCGCGAATTTTTCAGCGCCATGCCACCGAAGGCCAGCACCACGTCGGTGTGTTCGACGATCTGCTCCCAGGTGACGTTGCGCCGCGCCACTTCCTCCATGGTGCCGATGACGTGCGGCAGCATCGGGCCCGAGGCGCCGGCGCTGTAGCTGTTCACCGAGCGCACGTAACCGCCCAGGGTGGTGTTCAGGAAGCGGTGGACCTGGCTTTGCGCGTGGTGGAAGCGCCCCGCGCTCGACCAGCCGTAGGAGCCGCCGAAGATGGCCTCGCAGCCGTGTTGTTGCTGCACGCGCCGCAGTTCGTCCGCGAGCCGGTCCAGCACCTCGTTCCAGGCCATGGGCACGAAACGGTCGTCGCCGCGCCGCGCGTCGGGCCCTGGGCCGTTCTCGAGCCAGCCGCGCCGCACCATCGGCGTGGTGACGCGGGCGCGGTGGTGCAGGGCGGTCTTGAAGTTGTCGATCAGCGGGTTCGGGTCGGGGTCGCCCGCGTGGGGCCGCACGACGAGTTCGCCGTTCTGCCAACCGGCGGAGAAGACACCCCAGTGGGCGCTGTGCGGGCGCAGGGCGATGTCGGGCTCAGATGAAAACGAGGAGGGCAAAGACACTATTCCGCCTTGAGGTTGCCGCGTTCCACGCCGCGCTTGTAGTTGGCGATGTCTTTCAGCACGAAGTCGCGGAAGGCCGCCCCGGTCAGGGACGATGCCTGGGCGCCGTCCGCGCTGTAGACGCGCTGCACCTCGGGCGCCTGCATGGCCTGTTTCACGGACCGGGTGATCTTGTCGATGACGGGCTGCGGCGTGCCTTTGGGCGCGGCCAGACCGTACCACTGCGTCATCACCACGTCGATGCCCGACTCCTTGAGCGTGGGCACCTGGGGCATGCTGGGGATGCGCTTGTCGGTGCTGACCGCGAGCAGGCGCAGCTTGCCGCCGTTGATGGCGCCCATGAGCGGCGTGTAGGGCGCGAAGAAGCTGTCGACCAGGCCGCCCATGAGGTCGGTCATGACCGGGCCCGAGCCCTTGTAGGGCACGTGCAGGATGTCCAGGCCCCCTTGCTGCTTGACCATCTCCATCACGATCTGCGCGGCACCGCCCGTGCCGGTGGAGGCGTAGGTCATCTTGCCGCCCTTGGCGGTGGCGATGTAGTCCTGGATGGTCTTGATGGGGGAGTCGCCACGGACCACCAGGCCATAGGGCGTTTCCACCAGCTGGCTGACGAACACGAAGTCGTCGGGCACCTTGTAGGGCAGGTTGGTGCGGATCGCCGGCGCGCTGCCCACGTTGCCGCTCATGGCGAGCAGCAGGGTGTAACCATCGGGCCTGGCCTGCGTCATCAGTTCGGCGGCGATGTTGCCGCCCGCCCCGGGCCGGTTCTCGACCACGATGGGTTTGCCGACGTGTTTGCCCAGCTCGTTGGCGATGGTGCGCCCATAGAGGTCGCCCCCGCCCCCGGGTGGGAAGCCGATCAGCAGGCGGATCGGCTGATCCGGGTACTGGGCCGAGGCCACGGCGGCGAGGCCCATGAGCCCGGCGGCCACGACCGCGCGGGCGCCGCGGCGCAGCAGGGGTGTGAGGTGCATGAAGGTCTCCAGTGTTTTTTGGTGAGAGGGTGTCAGGCCGCGCCGGTGGCGATCGGGGCGCCCGGCTGGGCGCTCCATTCGCTCCACGAGCCGGGGTAGAGCGCCGCGCCGCGCAGCCCGGCGACCTCCATGGCCAGCAGGTTGTGGCAGGCGGTCACGCCGGAGCCGCACTGGTTGACCAGTTGCGCCGCCGGCCGGCTCCCGGTGATGGCGTCGAATTCCTGGCGCAGCTGCGCGGCCGGTTTGAAGCGGCCGTCCGCACCCAGGTTGTCCTTGAACAGCCGGTTGCGCGCGCCGGGGATGTGCCCGCCGATCGGGTCCATGGTTTCGTTCTCGCCGCGAAAGCGGTCCGGCGCGCGCGCGTCCAGCACCAGCCGCTCGGCGCTGTCGATGTTGGCCTTGACCTCGTCGTACGACACCGTGGTGACCAGCGAGGGTTTCAGGCGGAAGCTGCCCGGGGCGGGCGCGCCCGGCGCGTCCTGGCTCAGCGCGTGGCCCGCCGCTTTCCAGGCGGCGATGCCGCCGTCGAGCACCGCCACGGCCGGGTGGCCGGCCCAGCGCAGCATCCACCACAGGCGCGCCGCGTACATGCCGCCGGCGTTGTCGTACGCGACCACCTGCGTGTCCGCATCGAGCCCGAGGGCGGCCATGGCCGCGGCGAAGGTCTCGCGGCTGGGCAGCGGGTGGCGGCCGTTGCGGCCGGTCTTCGCGGTGGACAGCACCTGGTCCAGGTGCACGTAGCGCGCGCCCGGGAGGTGCCCGCTGTCGTAGGCGCGCTGGCCGGCTTGCGGGTCGGTGAGTTCGAAACTGCAGTCCAGCACCATCAGCGGTGCGCCGCTCTTCTGGGCGGCCGCGAGTTCGTCGGCGGAGATCAGGGTGTCGAAGGTGATCATGAAGCGGGTGCCCTTACTTGCTGGAGATTTCCTTGAGCAGGGCCGGCGTGAGCGCGGCCTTGTAGCGCGCGATGTCTTCGAGGATGAAGCCGCGGAACGCGTCCATGGGCAGGTTGCGCTCGGTGGCGGCGTCGCGGCGGATGGCGTCGCGCACTTCCGGTGTGGCGAGCGCGCGGCTCAGGTGGTCCGACAGGTGCTTGACCACGGCCTCGGGCGTGCCTGCTGGCGCGACCAGGCCGTACCACTGCGTCACCGGCACGTTCACGCCGAGCTCCTTGAAGGTCGGCACATCGGGGATGGCCGGGTTGCGCTTGTCGCCGGTGATGGCCAGCAGCCGCAGCTGGCCCTGGCGCACCTGGTTCACCAGCGGCGAGGCGGTGGCGAAGAAGCTGTCGACCTGGCCGCCCAGCATGTCCGTGATGGCCGGGCCGGAACCCCGGTAGGCCACGTGCAGCATCTCCACGCCGGCCTCCTTGACCACCATCTCCATGCCCATGTGCGCGGCCGCGCCGGCGCCGGTGGAGGCGAAGCTGAGCTTCTGTGTCTTGGCCGCGTCCAGCAGCTCGCGCGCCGTCTTGAAGCGCGAACCGTGCGCGACGAACAGGCCGTGCGGCGCTTCCAGGATCATGCCGATGGGCGCGAAGTCTTCGGGCACCTTGTAGGGGATGCTCTGCGGCCGGGTGGCCGGCGCCACCGCGAGGTTGCCGCTCATGGCCAGCAGCAGGGTGTAGCCGTCGGGCTTGGCCTTGGCCACCAGGTCGGCGGCGATGTTGCCGCCCGCGCCGGTGCGGTTGTCGGCCACGACGGTCTGGCCCAGGCTCTTGCTCAGCGCGTTGGCGATCAGCCGGCCGTAGAGGTCGCCACCGCCACCGGGCGGGAACCCGATCACCAGCTTGATGGGCTGGTCGGGGTAGGCCGCGAAGGCCGGTGCGGCCGCGCCCAGGCCGAGCGAGAGCGCGAGGGCCAGCATGGTGCGGCGGCGAAGGGCTTTGAGGGCAGGGTGGTTCATCGGTTGGTCTCCATTGTTGTGGGGGAAGGAAGCAGCTGTGCCGCAGGCAGAGAATCTCAGTCCCGCAGCCAGGGCTGCTGCTGGGCCACCACGCGGTCCACCGTGGCGCCGCATTGGCCGAGGTACTGCAGCGGGTCGGTGAAGTCGCGGATCTCGTCGTCGCTCAGCAGCTTGGAGAGGCCTTCGTGCTGGCGCATGGCGTCGGCGAAGTCGAGCCGGGACGTGATGCCGTGCATGGAGGCCTCGTAGATCCACTCGTGGGCCGTCTGCTTGCCCACGCGCTCGGAGAGCTCCAGCATCACGCGCTCGGACAGCAGGTAGCCGCGCATCTTGTCGAGGTTGGCCGCCATCACGTCCGCGTTGACCTTCAGGCCGGCCAGCAGGTTCCTGGCCTGGAACAGCATGGCGCCGGCGATCAGGCAGCACTCGGGCAGGGCCTTCCATTCCATCTTCCAGGCGATGCCGTCGCGCTCGCTTTCCTGCACCATGCCCTCGACCATCATGGCGGCGTTGTAGCGCAGCGGGCGCGAGAGGCCGGCCAGGTTTTCGGCGGAGGTGGGGTTGCGCTTGTGCGGCATGGTCGACGAGCCCAGCTTGCCGTCGGAGAAGCCTTCTTCCACCTCGCCGAATTCGTTGCGCTGCATGTTGAACAGCTCGTTGCCGATCTTGGAGAGCGTGGCGCCCAGCATGGCCAGCAGGTTGGCGTACTCGGTGAAGCGGTCGCGCGCGGGCGCCCAGCTGATGGCGGGTGTGCCCAGGCCCAGCTTGGTGAGCATGAGCTGTTCGAGCTCCTGTGCCTTGGGGCCCAGCGAGGCCTGGCTGCCCACGGCGCCGGCCAGCATGCCGACCAGCACGCGCGGCGCGGCCTGCACCAGGCGCTCGTGGTGGCGACCGAGCTCGTCGAGCCAGATCGCGCACTTGTGGCCGAAGGTGATGGGCAGGGCCTGCACGCCGTGGGTGCGGCCGGCCATGGGCACGTCCCGGTGCGCCATGGCCAGGCGGGCCAGCTCCTGGCCGACCGCCTTCAGGTCGCGCAGCGCCACGGCGTGGAACTCCTTGAGCTGCAGGGCCACGCCGGTGTCGACCACGTCCTGCGTGGTCGCGCCGTAGTGCACCCATTCGCCGTTGTCCTTGCTGCAGCGGGCCTGCAGCTGCTTGAGCGCCGGCACCAGCGAATGCTTGATGCGGCGGATCTCGGCCGACATGGTGGCGATGTCGATGTGCTCGACCCGCGCCTGCTGCGCGATCTCCTGGGCGGCGGCGGCCGGGATGAGGCCCAGCTCGGCCTGGGCGGCGGCCAGGGCGGCCTCGAAGTCGAGCCACTTCTGGATGCGGTTCTCTTCGCCGAAGATGCGGCGCAGCTCATCGGTGCCCCAGAGGTGCTGGAGCGATTGCATGTCGAAGACGGAAACGGGCATGGAAATCCTGAAGGGTTAGAGAACGGGTTGGGGGACGGGCAGCGCGCGCGGCAGCACGCGCCCGGGGTTGAAGGTGTTGGCGGGATCGATCGCCTGCTTGATGCGCGCCATCAGCTCCAGCGCGATGGGCGGCTTGTGGTGGAGGAAGGCGGCCTGCTTGAGGCGGCCGATGCCGTGTTCGGCCGAGATCGAGCCATGCAGGCGCGCGGTGATGGCGTGCACCGTGTCGTGGATCGTGTCTTCGTGGCGCAGGAAGTCGCTGTCCGGCATGCCCGGGGGCTTGCTCTGGTTGTAGTGCAGGTTGCCGTCGCCGACGTGGCCGAAGCAGACCACGCGCACGCCGGGCAGCAAGGCCTGCAGCGCCGCGCCGGCCTCGGCGATGAACTCGGGGATGCGCGAGACGGCGACCGAGATGTCGTGCTTGATGGACGGCCCGTCCAGCCGCTGGGCCTCGGGCACGTGCTCGCGCAAGGCCCACAGGTCGTGGCTCTGCTGGCCCGAGCGGGCCAGCACCGCGTCCAGCACCAGGCCTTGTTCGATCGCCTGGCCCAGCACGTCTTCCACCGCGGGCGAGGGGTCCATGCGGGTGGAGGTTTCCGACACGTCGAACAGCACCGCCCAGCCGTACCCGCCGGGCAGGGGATCGCGCATGCCCGGTGTGCCGTGCGCCAGCACCTGGTCCAGCGCCTGGCGCCCCATCAGCTCGAAGGCCGTGACCCGTTCGCCGACCGCCGCGCCCAGCTCGGCCAGCAGCTCCACGGCGGCCTGCGGATCGCGCACGGCCACCCAGGCGGTGACCACCTGCCGGGGTGGCGCGAACAGCTTGAAGGTGGCGGCCGTCACGATGCCCAGGGTGCCCTCACCGCCAATGAACAGCTGCTTGAGGTCGTAGCCGGTGTTGTCCTTGCGCAGGGCGCCCAGGGCGTCGAGCACGCGGCCATCGGCCAGCACCACCTCCAGGCCCAGGGTCAGGTCGCGCGTGTTGCCGTAGCGCAGCACCTGCTCGCCGCCGGCGTTGGTCGACACCACACCGCCCACCGTGGCGCTGCCCTCCGAGGCCAGCGAGAGCGGGAACAGGCGCCCTTGGGCGGCGGCGGCTTCCTGCGCCGCCAGCACGGTGCAGCCGGCCTCCAGCGTCATGCTGTTGTCCAGCGGGTCCACGCGCCGCACGGCGGTCATGCGGTCCAGGCTCAGCAGCACTTCGCTGCGCGAGGTGTCGGGCGTGGAGCCCCCCACCAGGCCCGTGTTGCCGCCTTGCGGCACCACCGCCACCTGGTTCGCCGCGCACGCGGCCACCACGCGCGACACCTCCGCCGTGCTGGCGGGGCGCACCACGGCGCGCGCGGCGCCGGGAAAGTTGCGCCGCCAGTCGCCGACGTAACGCGCGGTGGCCGCGTCGTCCGTCAGCACATGGCTGGCGCCGACGATCGCGATCAGTTCGGCAACCAGGGGGTCAGGGGCATTCGACATGGTGGGTGTGTTGGGTTTGTTCATTTCATTCAATGAACTATGATTCAATGAATGAAACTATAAATCCGGCCACCCCCGCTGTCAACCGAGATAATCCGCAGTCGCGGACACCCACCATGAAGCCAAGCAAAAACCACCCAGCCCCATCGGTCCTTTCTGGCGAGCCGGCGAACGCCAGCGCCCCCAAGCCGCCCGCGGGCGTGCTCGAGCGCGGCATCTCCATCCTCGAATGCTTTCGCGAGGACCGCCTGCGCATGTCCCTGCGCGAACTGGCCGAGTGCACCGGGCTGGACAAGGCCACGCTGCTGCGCCTGCTGGGCGTGCTGCAGCGCGCGCGCATGGTCCACCGGTTCGACAGCGGCAGCTACGCGCCGGGCCCGGCGCTGCTGCACATGGGCATGCTCTACCGCAGCACCTTCGATCTGGGCACGCGCCTGCAGCCCGTGCTGCACGCGGTCATGCAGCAGACGGGTGAGACCGTGGCCTTCTACATCCGCAGCGGCGACGACCGCGTGTGCCTCTACCGCGAGAACACGGTCAAGGAGGTGCGCCACCATGTGGAGGTGGGCACGCGCCTGCCGCTGGCGGCGGGCGGCTCATCGGCCCACATCCTGCTGGCCTTCACCGGCAGCCCCACGCCGCACCAGGCCGAGATCGACGCCAAGGGCTACGCCATGACGCGTGCCGAACGCGTGGACGAGATGGCCTCGGTGGCGCTGCCGGTGTTCGACGGCGATGGGACCTTCCTGGGCGCCATGGTCGTCATCGGCCTGGCCTCGCGCCACAACATAGTGGCCCAGCGCAAGGCGGCGGACATCGTGCGCCAGGAACTCGCGCTGCAGGGCTTCGCCAGTGCCGCGCCCAATGGCTGGCGCGTGCCGACCGCCTGACGCGGCCCTGCTCAAATGCCGAAGAGGTCGGCGCTGGGCCGGCAGGGCGCCTCGTCGTTCGACGCGTCCGCGAAGGCCCCGCACCAGCGGGTCAGCTGCGCGGCCTGCGGGTCGGTCATGGCCGGCGCGAAGGCCCGCATGCGCGCCTGCAACTGCGCCCAGTCGAAAGGGTCTTCCGGGTCGCCCCGGCGCAGCTCGCGGTAGGCGCTCAGGCTGCGGCCGTCCTTCAGCGTGACCGTCACGCGCGAGGGGCGTTTTTCCGGGAAGCCGCGCTGAAAGGCCTCGTCCGTGCTCACGTGCACGCGATCGGCCAGGGCCAGCAGCACGGGCGATGACAGGTCGGGCGTTTCCATGTCGGCGATGCCGAGCCGACCCTGGATCAGCAGCGTGGCCACCACGTAGCGCAGGCAGAACGGCGTCTCCGCGGGCTTGGTGGGCCAGTGCACGCCAGCGATCTTCAGCGCGTGCGGAAAGATGACCACCTGCACCGACTCGATGTCCTGCACGGCAGGCGCATGCTGGTCGAGGATCTCGCGGGTGGCGTCCAGCGGCGTGAAGAGCTGGGCGCAGCAAGGCCAGGCCTTGATGGTGGCGGTGTTCAGGCGCTCGGGCGCGTCCAGGTCGCTGTCCAGCGCGGTCAAGGGGCCGTCGCCACCCAGCAGCGCGTAGAGGCCGCGCCGCCCCGTGACGAATGCGCGCGCGCCGGGGAAACCTGCCTGTGCCGCCCAGGCGGCCATCAGGCCGTTGCGCACCGCGAAGCCGGGGTGCAGCGATTTGGCCTCGTGGGCCTCGTCATCGACCAGTTGCCACAGGCCAGCCGACTGGGTGGCCGCGATGCCCAGGGCGTGGTGCAGCTGTGCCTGCGGCAGGCCCAGCGCCACCGCGCTGGCCGCCGCCGCCCCCACCGTGCCCGCCGTCGCGGTGGCGTGAAAGCCCGCGGCGTGGCGGGTGCCCAAGGCCTCGCCCACCCGCAGCGCCACCTCGTAGCCGGCCACGATGGCGTCCGCCGCGCGGCGCATCGACAGCGCCTGCGTGGCCGCCAGCGCGAGCACCGGCGAGATCGCCACCACACCCGGGTGCAGCATGGCGGCGCGGTGCGCGTCGTCGATCTCGCGCAGGTGCGCGATGCCCGCATTGGCGAAGCCGGCCGCCAGGGGCTGCGCCGGGGCGCCACCGAACACCGGCGCCGGCCCGGGGCCGGGCACGCTGGTGCGGGCCAGCGCCCTCAGCGCCGAGGCGCCCGGCATGCCGACGGCGGCCCAGCCGGCGGTGAACCAGTCCAGCAGCGCCTGGGCCAGCCGCTCGCGCGTGGCGTCAGAGAGGGGCCGCTGCTGAAGGCTGGCGAGGTGGGCGACCAGGGTGGACTCGTGGGTGGAGGGCATGTGACTGGTTCATTAAATGAAATGTGTTTCATTATATAAACCAAGCCCCACCACGAACCGATGCGCCGATTCAGACGCTCACCCAGCCCCTGAACCCGCGCGAGGCGTAATACGACTGCACGCCGTTGTGGTACGTGAACACCTGGTCGTAGCGCCGGTCGCAGAACAGGGCGCCCCCCAGCTTGCGGATCTCGGGCGGCGTGGCCACCCAGCTGGAGGTCTTCAGGTCGAACTCGCCGAATTGTTGAAGCTGGCGGTACTGCGCCTCGGTCAGCAGCGACACGCCCATGGCCTGGGCCATCTCGGCCGCGCTGCCCGCCGGCTTGTTCTCCTTGCGCGCGGCCAGGGCTTCGCCGTCGAAGCACAGGCTGCGGCGCCCCGCCGGGCTTTCGGCGGCGCAATCGCAGAACAGGTAGGCGCCGTGCTCGTCCGCCGTGCCGATGACGTCGGGCTCGCCGCCCGTGCTCTCCATCTCGGCCAGGGTGTTCAGCTTGTCGGGCTTGCTCTGAAGGCGGGCCAGCACGTCGGCCCAGCCGACCTTGGCATGCCGCTTCATGTGCTTCTCGAACCGCTGCTTCAAGGTGCGCAGCAGCTCGTCGCGTTGTTCGGCTTTCATGTGGCGCCCCCTGTGTTCAAACCCGTTCGAAGATCGCAGCGATGCCCTGGCCGCCGCCGATGCACATCGTCACCAGCGCGTAGCGGCCCTGGATGCGCTGCAGCTCGTGGAGGGCCTTCACGGTGATCAGCGCGCCCGTGGCGCCGATCGGGTGGCCCAGCGAGATGCCCGAGCCGTTGGGGTTGACCTTGGCCGGGTCCAGGCCGAGGTCGCGCGTGACGGCGCAGGCCTGCGCGGCGAAGGCTTCGTTGGCCTCAATCACGTCCAGGTCCTTCACCGTGAGGCCGGCCTTCTGCAGCGCCAGCTTCGTGGCCGGCACCGGGCCGATGCCCATGTATTTCGGGTCCACGCCCGCGTGCGCATACGCCACCAGGCGGGCCAGCGGCTTCGCGCCGCGCGCCTTGACCGCGCCGCCATCCATCAGCACCACGGCCGCGGCCGCGTCGTTGATGCCCGAGGCGTTGCCGGCGGTCACGGTGCCGTTCTCCTTCAGGAACACGGGCTTGAGCTTGGCCAGGTCGTCCAGGGTGGCGTTGGCGCGGAAGTGCTCGTCGGTGGCGTAGGCCACGTCGCCCTTCTTGCTCTTGAGCATCACGGGCACGATCTGATCCTTGAACAGGCCGGCCTCGGTGGCGCGCTGCGCGCGGTTGTGGCTTTCCACGGCGAGCCTGTCCTGGTCCTCGCGCGTGATGCCCCACTTGGCCGCGATGTTCTCGGCCGTCACGCCCATGTGGATGGTGTGGAAGGGGTCGTGCAGCGCGCCGACCATCATGTCCACCATCTTGGTGTCGCCCATGCGCGCGCCCCAGCGCATGTTGAGGCTGGCGAACGGCGCGCGGCTCATGCATTCGGCACCGGCGCCGATGGCCACGTCGGTGTCGCCCAGCAGGATGCCCTGCGCGGCCGACACGATGGCCTGCAGGCCCGAGCCGCAGAGGCGGTTGACGTTGAAGGCGGGCGTGCCTTCGGCGCAGCCGCCCTGGATGGCCGCGACGCGCGAGAGGTACATGTCTTTCGGCTCGGTGTTGACCACGTGGCCGAACACCACGTGGCCCACGTCCTTGCCTTCGACGCCCGCGCGCGCGAGCGACTCGCGCACGACGAGCGCGCCGAGTTCGGTGGGAGGCTGGTCTTTCAGGCTGCCGCCAAAGGTGCCGATGGCGGTGCGCACGGCGCTGACGACAAAAACTTCTCGCTGGTTGCTCATGGTGTTCTCCGGGTGATGAAGGGGGGCGCCTGCCATCGTAGCGCGGCAGGACCGTTCAGAAGGCCTGCCGCGCCACCACCCGCAGCTGCGTGCCGCTGCCGTCCTTGCCCGGCCGGGTGAGCAGGATCTCGCCCATGGCCGGGGTCTGGCCGGTGAGGGCGGCGACGTTGATGTGGTGCGTGACCAGCGCCAGGTTGCGCGGGGCCGACCAGCCTTGCACGGCATCGAGCACCTCGCGCGTCTGCTCGTCGCGCTCGTCGGGGCTGAAGAAGGCGTTGAGCGGCGCCCAGACGGTGTTCTTCTTGAAGGCCAGCATGGCGGTGTCCACACAGCGGCACCAGGCGCTGGAGCGCACCTCGTTGATCTTCACGCGCTCGCGCAGAAAGGCTTCGTGCATCTTGTTGGCCTGTTTGCGGCCGGTGTCGCTGAGCATGCGCTGGGTGCGGCAGTCGCCGAGCGTGAAGCCCGGCGGGTCGCCCGCGCCGGGCTCGGTCTGCGCGTGGCGCATCAGCAGCACGCAACCGCCTTCGCGCAGCAGGGTCCAGAAGCCCGCGTCCTGCGTGAAGGCGAGGGTGGGCAGGGTGGTGAGGGCGAGGGCGGTGGCCTGGGTGAAGTGGCGTCGTTGCATGGGGTCTCCCGGTCGCGGTCAATCGCGCACGTCGGCGACAGGGTTGCTGCCGAAGTCGGGCCGGTCCAGCCAGGCCAGCACGCTCGCGGCGGCGTCTTGCGGGGTGCTGAGCTGGCCCTGGCTTTTCAGGTCCTTGAAGCGTCCGACGTCGGGGAACGCCGCCGGGTCGCCCGAGCGCAGTTGCGACTGCATGTCGGTGTCGATCACACCCGGAGCCAGCGACACCAGCCGCGCGCCATGTGGGCGCTGCGCTTCGTCGAGCGCGCTGCAGCGGGTGAAGTGGTCCATGCCGGCCTTGGCGGCGCAGTAGGGCGCCTGGGCCGCCATGGCGCGCCGGCCCAGGCCCGAGGAAATGTTGAGCACCTTGCGCGGGCCGCGCCAGCCGGTGTCCACCCAGGCGCCGGTGGCGCGCAGGAAGGCGGCGGTGAGCTGCATGGGCGCCTCCAGGCCCACGCGCAGCGCGTTGGCGAGGTCGTCGGGCGGGCAGTCGTCGATGGGGCCGATGCGCGGGATCACGCCAGCGTTGTTGATCAAGGTGGCGCTGGCGAAGCCCTGGGCGGCCTGCTCATTCAACCAGTCCTCCAGGCGCTGCGCGGCGCCGGTGGTGTCGGCGAGGTCTTGCGCCCATTGTGTGAGGGTGGCGTCGAGTCGCTGGGCTTCGTCGGCGAGCTGGGTGTTGATGTGGCGTGAGATGCAGAGCAGGTGGCCGTTGGGCCGCAGCGACTGCAGGGCCATGGCCAGGCCCATGCCGCGCGAGCCGCCGGTGAGGATGGTGAGTTGGAGTGGGGTGGTGGTCATGTCAGAAGGGGCAGGGGCTGTGGAAGTGCACGGTGTCGCCGTGCTGCGGATGGGGCAACGAGAGTTGGTGGGCGTGCAGCAGCAGGCGCGGGGCGCGGGCCTGCTGCTCGGGGGTGGCGTACAGCATGTCGCCGAGTATGGGGTGGCCGATGGCTTGCAGGTGCACGCGCAGTTGGTGGGTGCGGCCGGTGACGGGTTCGAGTTCGAGCCGGGTGGTGGTGTCGTCGTCGGTGAGGGGGCTGGCGAGGCGCCAGCGGGTGACGCTGGGTTTGCCGAGTTCGGCGCTGACGATGCTGCGGGGCCGGTTGGGCCAGTCGATGGTGAGGGGCAGGTCGATGGTGTTCCAGCCGTTGTCGGGTTGGGGTTTGTGCAGGGTGCCGGCGACGACAGCGGTGTAGCGTTTGTGGACTTCCCTTTGTTCGAAGGCGCGGCTGAGCTGGCGTTGGGCTTCGATGCCTCTGGCCATGACGACGAGGCCGGAGGTGGCCATGTCGAGCCGGTGGACCACCAGGGCGTCGGGCCATTTCGCCTGGGCCCTTGCGCTGAGGCAGTCCTGCTTGTCGGGGCCTCTTCCGGGGACGGCGAGCAGGCCTGCGGGTTTATCGAGGACGATCATTTGTTCGTCTTCGTGGATTACCTTTAGGGTGCTCACTCGCTGCACCTCGCGGGCGCGTGGGCGCATGGCGCTCTGCTCCGCGGGTGTCCCCCGGCGGCTGGTGCCGCCTCCTCCTTTACCCCGCTGCGCAGAGCGCCATGCGCC
>NZ_JBYTAE010000013.1:0-76418 GCF_058787875.1 Hydrogenophaga sp. FW305-3-2-15-A-LB1
AGGTGAAGAAGGCCCGCCTGGTGGTCAGCGGCGAGATGGCCAACGACCAGATGTGCCTGCGCGTGGAGGCCAGCGAGACCGACAGCGGCCTGCGGCAGCAGATCGAGGCCGCCGTGCGCGAGGTCACCAAGCTGCGCGCCCAGGTCGAGCTCGTCCAGCCGGGCTCCCTGCCCAACGACGGCAAGACCATCGAGGACAGCCGCTGCTGCGCCTGAGGCGCAAGAGGCGCACGCGATCCCCCTTTCAGGGCTGGCGCGCCTCCCGCCGATCCGCGGCGGCCCGCTTGTGCCGCAAGGCACCGGGTGGATGCCCGATGACCCTTTTGAACGCGCGGCTGAACGAGGCCTCCGAGTCGTAACCCAGGCGGGTGGCGGCCACGGCCACGCGCATGCCTTCGCGCTCGATCCAGCGGCGCGCCTGGAACATCCGCACGCGGGTCACGTACCGCGCCGGGCTCTCGCCCAAGGTGCGCGTGAACAACTCGGCGAAGCTGGAGCGCGAGGCGCCCATCAGGTCCGCCAGCGCCGGCACCGTCCAATCGCGTTCGGGCTCGGTGTGGATCGCGGCGATCACCTTGCCGATGCGGGGGCACTGCACCGCCGCGATCCAGCCACTGGCGTCGCTGCAGGCGCACTCGACCCAGGCGCGGATGATGCAGGCGGCCAGCACATCGGCCAGGCGCGCGAGCATGCCGCAGGCGCCGATGCGATCCAGCGCGACCTCGCGCTCCATCGCTTCGAGCAACGCGGGCACGGAGGGGTCTCGCGTGGCCAGTTCGTTGGCGCGCATCGCGTCCGGCATCATCGCCAGCAGGGGGTGCAGGGGATCGAGGTTGAAGCGCATGGCGCCGCAGAAGACGATGTCGTTCGGCGCGCCTGGAGGCCCTTCGTCCGGCGTTGATGGCGATGAGGCCGGGGGCGCGGGCTGCGGCGCGCCGCCGATGAGGTAGATGTTGTCCGCCACCGGGGTGCGCGAGAGCGATTCGATGTCCACGCACGGCACGTCGGGCGCGCTGGCCAGGATGTGAAAGCTGCCCCGCGGCAGCAGCACCGCGTCGCCGGCGTCCAGCCGCACCCAGTCGTGACCGGGCAGCCAGAGCCAGCAGCCGCCGCGCGCCACGAAATGGAAACGGGCCTCCGGCCGCGCGGGGTAGGCCACGGCCCAGGGCGGCTGCATCACGCAACGGCCGTATTCGACGCCGTCGAGTCGCAAGCCCAGCAGGATGCGGCTCAGCAGGTCGGCCGGGCGGGGTGGCGCGTCCGCCGCGCCACGGGCGGCGCTCCCCTCGAGCAGGGCGGGAGATTCGGAGGAATAGTCAAGCATTTCGGCTTTTCCCACATGGAAACGCCGGCATCTTATCCCTAAGCTGGCGGTCTTGCTGGCTTCCCCCTGTTCCATTCATGTCCTCCTCCTGCTCCACCTGCATCGATCCCTCCCAAGCCGTGGCCGCACCGCCGCCGCCAGCGAACGCGGATTCGTCCCACTGGGCCGCCGTCGGCTCGCTGGCGCTGGGCGTTTTTGGCCTGGTGACCGCCGAATTCCTGCCGGCCAGCCTGTTGACGGCCATGGCCACGGACCTGGGCATCAGCAACGGCGCCGCGGGCCAGACGGTCACGGCGACGGCGCTGGTGGGCGCGGTCGCCGCCCCCGCCTTTCCGCTGCTGACGCGGCGGCTGGACCGCAAGTGGGTGATGCTGGCGCTGAGCCTGCTGCTGGTCGTCTCCAACCTGATGGCCGCGACGGCCACCTCGCTGCCCGTGCTGCTGTTGGCCCGCGTGTTGCTGGGCGTGGCGCTGGGCGGCTTCTGGGCCCTGGCGGGCGCGCTGGCCCTGCGGCTGGTGCCCGCGGACCGGTTCGCCCGCGCCATGTCGCTGATCCTCACGGGGGTGTCGGTGGCCACGGTGTGCGCCGCCCCCATCGGCGCCTGGATGGGTGATCTGTGGGGATGGCGCAGCGCCTTCGTCGCCGCGGGCGTGGTCAGCGTGGTGACGCTGGTCGCGCAGGCCATCACCCTGCCCGCGCTGCCGCCGCGCGACCACGCCAGTCTGCGCGTGCTGGGCCAGTTGCTGCTGCGGCCGCAGGTGCGCATGGCCTTGTTGGCGGTGCTGCTGGTGATCTCCGGCCATTTCGCGGGCTTCACCTACATCCGGCCGCTGATGGAAAACGTCACCCACCTGTCCGTCCAGGCGATCTCGGTGGTGCTGCTGGGCTACGGCATCGGGGGTTTCTTCGGCAACCTGGCGGGCGGCTACCTGGCCGAGCGCAGCGAGCGCCGCGCCATCGTGGCGGGTGGCACGCTGGTCGTCCTCATGGCGGGCAGCCTGTTGCTGGCGGGTTCGTCGGCGCTGGTGACCGCCGTGGCGGTGGCGCTCTGGGGTTTTGCGTTCGGCGCGTTCCCGGTCGGTTTCCAGACCTGGGTGGTGCGGGCCGCGCCCGACCACGCTGAAGGCGCGGGCGGCCTGATGGTGGCGGCGTTCCAGATCGCCATCGCCAGCGGCGCGGTGGGTGGCGGGCTGCTGGTCGATCACGTGGGCGCGCTCGGCGCGCCGGCCTTCGCGCTGGTCGCCATCGTGCTGGGCACCTTGCTGACCCTGCGCCACGGTCCCCGGCCGCAGGGCCAACGGGCCGGTGCCCAGCCGGTGCCGGTTCATCACTGAACCAGGGCGTCAGGGCGTCGTCGGGCCTGAACCCGCGGCATTGCGCACGCGCCGCTGGCGCGCCTGCGGCGGCGACGCGTGCTGGTGCAAGGCGAGGCGCAGGGCCGTCGCGGCCACACCGAGGGCGCGGTCGGTGCGGCGGGCCAGGTAGGTCTGCGTGTGCGCCACGCCCAGCGGACCGAGCGCCGTGGCGGCCAAGGGCACCAGCTGCTTCTCGGCCAGTTCGCGCTCGATCACCCACCGCGGCAGGCGGCCCCAGCCCACCCCGCCCAGGATCAGGGCCCGCTTGGCGTCCTGCGTGCCCACGCGCAGCGTCTGGGGCGACAGCACACCGAAGTCGCGTCCCTCGGACAGCGGTGTGGGATCTTCCAGCACGATCTGCACGTGGTCGGCCAGCTCGACGCTGGTGAGCGCCTTGCGGCGCCGCGCCAGCGCATGGCTGGCGGCGGCCACCGCCACGATGGGCACGCGTTGCAGCGCCTCGGTCTCGATGCGCGGATCGAGAAAGTCTTCGCCGGCCATGATGGCCAGGTCGCACTGCCGCTCGCGCAGCGCTTGCAGCGGACCGCCCAGTGGCGCGACCGCCAGACGCAGCCGAACCGACGGCCAGGTCTCGCGCACCGCCTTGAGCGCGGCGGCCACCACGGGCAGCGGGTAGAGCGTGTCCACCATCAGCGAGAGCTCGATCTCCACGCCCTCGCCCAGGCCGCGCGCGCGTGCCCGCATGAAATCCACCTTGAGCAGCACGGCGTGCGCGTCTTCCAGCAAGGCCAGGCCGGCCGGCGTGAGTGTGGGCCGGTGGCCGCTGCGATCGAAGAGGCTCACGTCGAGCTGGTGTTCGAGGTTGGCGATCGCGTGGCTCACGGCCGACTGCGCGCGCCGCAGGCGCGTGGCCCCGGCCCGAAAGCTGCCGGCCTCGGCCACGGTCACGAACATGCGAATCTGATCGAGGGTGAGGGCGTCCAGCATTGATCGATTCCGTAGATCAGGAAGCTCAAAATTTTAGGCCTTCCGCAGATCAATGTGGCTGCCGATACTTCTCCCATTCCCACATGAGAGGTGTTCACGTCATGACCCAGGTGCTGGTGCTCTATTACTCTTCCTACGGCCACATCGCGACCATGGCCAACGCCGTGGCCGAGGGCGCGCGCACGGCGGGCGCGCAGGCCGTGGTCAAGCGCGTGCCCGAACTGGTGCCGGACGCCGTGGCCCGCAAAGCCGGTTACCAGCTGGCGCCAGACGTGCCGGTGGCCACCGTGGAGGAGCTCGCGGCGTACGACGCCATCGTGTTGGGCACGCCCACCCGCTTTGGCAACATGGCCGCGCAGATGAAGAACTTTCTCGATCAGGCCGGTGGCCTGTGGGCCCGGGATGCGCTGGTGGGCAAGGTGGGCAGCGTCTTCACCTCCACGGGCAGCCAGCACGGCGGGCAGGAGTCGACCATCCTCTCGACGCACATCGTGCTGATGCACCTGGGCATGGTGGTGGTGGGCCTGCCCTACAGCTTCAAGGGCCAGATGCGCATGGACGAGATCACCGGCGGCTCGCCATACGGCGCGGCCACCTTGGCCGATGACGGGTCGGGCGGCGACCGCCAGCCCAGCCTGAATGAAATCGAAGCGGCCCGCTACCAGGGGGCCCATGTGGCGCGGGTGGCGCGGGCGCTCGCGCTGTCGCAGCCGATGGCGGTGGCGTGAGCGGCTTCTCTGCGAACCCGGCCCGCACCGACTGGCGGGCCGTCGGGGTGGTGGTGGCCGCCGGGGTGGTCTCGGCCTTTCACCTGGGCAAGGTCGCCATCGCGGCCCCCCAGCTTCAGGCCGATCTGGGCCTCAGCCTGGGCCTGCTGGGCGCCCTCGGTGCCACCTTCGCCGTGCTGGGCGCGCTGGGCGGCGTGGTGGCGGGCTCCGTGGTGGCCCGTGCCGGCGACCACCGCATGCTGGTCCTCGGGCTGTTGGCCACGGCACTGGGGGCGGCGATGGCGGTGCCGAGCGACCGCTTCGGTGTGCTGCTGGCGTCGCGCGTGGTGGAGGGGCTGGGGTTCCTGCTGATCACGGTGGCCGGGCCCACGGTGCTGGCGCGCCGGGTGCGCGCGGCCGATCAGGCCACCGCCTTGGTCTTGTGGAGTTGCTTCATGCCTGCGGGCATGGCGCTGGCGATGCTCACCGGGCCGTGGTTCGGCGACTGGCGCAGCCTGTGGGTGACCGCCGCGCTGGCGGCCGGTCTGCTCGCGGTTCTGGTGGTGGGCATGGTGCCGCGTGGTCCACGGCCTGCCCGCGCGGACGACCCGGCCCGCCTGGCCGAGGTCTGGCGCTCCGAACCCCTGGCGATGGCCGCCACGTTCCTGCTCTACAGCCTGATGTTCTTCGCGCTCTTCAGCTTTCTGCCCGTGCTGCTGCAGCAGCGCCTGCAGGTGGGCGCCGGTGCCGTCGGGCTGCTCGCCGCGGTGGCCTGTGCGGCCAACATCGTGGGCAACCTGTGCGCGGGGGTCCTGCTGGGCAAGGTGGGCCGTGAGGTGCTGGGCGCCTGCGCGGCGATCACGATGGGTCTCTGTGGCCTGGGCATCTTTCTGCCTGTGCTGGGTCCGGGCATGGCCTTGGCCCTGTGCCTGGTGTTCTCCGCGGTGGGCGGCCTGGTCCCGGCCAGCCTGCTGTCCGCGGTACCGCGGGTCACGTCCACGCCCGCGCAGGCGGCCCTGGTGGTGGGGCTGCTCATGCAGGGCAGCAACCTGGGCCAGGCGCTCGGGCCGGTGCTGGTCGGCAGCGCGGTGGACCGCCACGGCTGGCCGGCCGCCGCGGCCTGGGTGGTGGCCGCGGCACTGGCGATGGCCTGGACCGTCTGTCACAAAGCGGCGCCGAGGCCCGTCTAGCAAGACAAGGATTCCCTTTTCAACCCAGGAGCTCACGATGTCCTCTCCCCGACTTGACTACTTCACGCTGGCGCCCAAGGCCGCCAAGGCGTTGGCCCAGCTTTCACACGTGGCCGGCGCCACGCTGGACAAACGGCTGAAGGAGCTGGTGAACCTGCGCATCAGCCAGATCAATGGCTGCGCGTTCTGCATCGACATGCACTGGGCCGACCTGGTGAAGCAGGGCATGGACCCACGGCACATCAACGCCGTGGCGGGTTGGCGCGAGGCGCCGCGCTTCTTCAGCGACGCCGAGCGCGCCGCGCTCCAGTGGGCCGAGGCGGTGAACGCCTTGCCGCAACGGGCACCGAGCGATGCCGACTTCGAAGACCTGCGGCGGCACTTCAGCGACGGCGCGATCGCGGAGCTGACGTTCGCCGTCGGCGCCATCCGGGCGTGGAACGTGCTCAACGCCAGCTTCCACACCCCCGTGCCCGACACCCCGTTTGCGGCCGCTTGAGGCCGGGCGGGCTCAGCCCAGTCGGTCCGCGAAGGTGTACGCCACCATGCCGTCGCCCCGGGCAAAGCCGATCAACAGCAGACCGGCCTCGTTCGCCACGTCGATCGCCATGGCCGTGGGCGCGGAGACGGCGGCCAGCACCGAGATGCCCGCGCGCGCGGTCTTCTGCACCATCTCGAAACTGGCCCGGCTGGTGAGCGCGACGAAGTGCCGCGAAGGGTCGAAGCCTGCCCGCCGCGCCGCGCCGATCAGCTTGTCCAGCGCGTTGTGCCGCCCCACGTCCTCGCGCACCAGCACCACGCCGCCATCGTCGATCCGGCAGAGCGCCGCCGCGTGCGTGGCGCCGGTGAGCTGCTGCCGGGGCTGGTGGGCGGGCAGGGCCTGGAGGGCCGAGGCCACGGCGGCGGGCGCGATGCCCAAGGCGGGCACGGCCGGCGGCCGCTGCCGCACGGCGGCGAGGGAGTCCGTGCCGCACAGGCCGCAACCCGTGCGCCCGGCCATGCTGCGCCGGCGTTCGCGCAGCCGCCACTCGCAGGCGCTGGCCACCTCCAACTGCACCTCGATGCCATCGGGCGTGTCCACCACGTCCACCCCGCGCAGCTCGCCGGGGTCGAGCAACAGGCCTTCGGTGAGGGCGAAGCCCAGCGCGAAGTCTTCCAGGTCGGCCGGCGTGGCCATCATCACGGCATGCGAGATGCCGTTGAACACCAGCGCGACGGCCACTTCGTCGGCCACCCAGTCGGTGGCCAGGCTGGCGAGTCCGTCGCGGCGCACCTGCACCTCGCTGGCCCGCACGCCGGCCGGCGGGCGTTGGGGCGTCGCGGCCATCGAGCGCCCGGCCGCCGTGAGGTGCGCCACCCAGCGGTCGTCGACCTGTTCCACGCGCACCCAGCCGGGCCCGTGCGCGCCGCCGATGACCGCGTGGCCCATCAGTGTGAGCTGGCGCATCAGCACGCTGACGCCCTGACCCAGGCGCTTGCCCAGGCGTGGCAGCGACATGCCGTTGGCCTCGGGTGTGCTGGCCAGTTCGCGCAGGATGGCTTCGGCCAGCGGGGTGAGCGTGGTGGTGCCGTTCATGGCTCGAGGTGGGGCGTCAGGCGCACCGGAATCGCCTTCGAGGTGGGCGTGCCCGCCGCGATCGCGGTGGCCGACAGCGGCACCAGCGGGTTGGTCTCGGGGTAGTAGGCGGCCAGGCAGCCGCGCGGAATGTCGTAGGCCACCAGGCGGAAGCGGTCGGCGCGGCGGTGCTGGTCGTCGTCCCACACGGTGTGGAGGTCCACCCAGTCGCCATCGGCCAGGCCCAGGGCGCGCAGGTCCTCGGCGTGGATGAAGACCACGCGGCGCTGGCCGAACACGCCCCGGTAGCGGTCGTCCATGCCGTAGATGGTGGTGTTGTACTGGTCGTGCGAGCGCGTGGTGAGCAGCGAGAACACGAGGGTGTCGCGCTGGCGGGCCTGCATGGACCGGCGCGCGCGGTGCACCGGCGTGTCGCGCGGCACCGGGTGCGGGAAGAACGTGGCCTTCCGCGCCGGGGTGTCCCACACGCGCTCGCTGGCGGTGTTGCGCAGGCGAAAGCCGCCGGGCACGGCCACGCGGGCGTTGAAGTCCTTGAAGTCGTCGAACACGGCCTCGATCTGGTCGCGGATGCGGGCGTAGTCCTCGATCAGCCACAGCCAGGGGGTGCGGCTGCGCCGGCCCAGCGTGGCCGCGGCCAGGCGCGCGACGATGGCCGGCTCGGACAGCAGGTGTTCCGAGGCCGGCGGGTTGATGCCCAGCGAGAGGTGCACCATGCTCATGGAGTCCTCCACCGTCACGCCCTGCGGGCCCGTGGCCTGCACGTCGATCTCGGTGCGCCCCAGGCAGGGCAGGATCAGCGCCTCGCGGCCGTGCACCACGTGGCTGCGGTTGAGCTTGGTGGCCACGTGCACCGTGAGGTCGCACTGGCGCAGCGCCTTCCAGGTCTCGTGGGTGTCGGGCGTGGCGGCGGCGAAGTTGCCGCCCAGCGCGAAGAACACCTTGCCCTTGCCCTCGCGCATCAGCTGGATGGCCTCCACCGTGTCCACGCCGTTCTGGCGAGGCGGCTCGAAGCCGAACACCTGCCGCAGCCGGTCCAGCAGCGCGGCCGGCGGCTTCTCCCAGATGCCCATGGTGCGGTCGCCCTGCACGTTGCTGTGGCCGCGCACCGGGCAGGCACCGGCACCGGGCCGGCCGATGTTGCCGCGCATCAGGAGCAGGTTCACCAGCATCTGGATGGTGGCCACCGCGTGCTGGTGCTGGGTGATGCCCATGCCCCAGCAGACGATGGTGTTCTTCGCCCCGGCGTAGAGGTCGGCGGCGGTGTGGATCTGTTCGCGCGTGAGGCCACACTCCTCGGTGATCAGGTCCCAGGACTCGGCGCGCAGGTCGTCGGCCAGGGCCTGGAAACCCACGGTGTGTTCGGCGATGAAGGCGTGGTCGAGCAAGGCCTGCTCGCCCGCGTCGTGCCGCTCCAGCAGGCGCTTCATCATGCCTTTCACGGCCGCCAGGTCACCTCCGCCGCGCAGCTGGAAGTAGTGCGAGCTGATCGGCGTGGAGCCCAGCGTGGCCATCTCCATCTTGCTCTGCGGGTCCTGGAAGCGCTCCAGGCCGCGTTCGCGCAAGGGGTTGAAGCTGACGATGCGCGCGCCGCGCTTCGAGGCGGCGCGCAGCTCGCCCAGCATGCGCGGGTGGTTGGTGCCGGGGTTCTGGCCGAAGATGAAGATCGCG
Organism: Hydrogenophaga sp. FW305-3-2-15-A-LB1; assembly: GCF_058787875.1. Lineage (NCBI taxonomy): Bacteria > Pseudomonadati > Pseudomonadota > Betaproteobacteria > Burkholderiales > Comamonadaceae > Hydrogenophaga > Hydrogenophaga sp. FW305-3-2-15-A-LB1. The sequence continues at coordinate 8,768 of NZ_JBYTAE010000013.1, forward strand.
TCGGCGAGTTCGAAGTCGTCCAGCGTCACCGTGCCCTTGCCCACGCCGATCTGCGGGCGCATGCCGTTGCCGCTGGGCTCGTGGCACATGTTCGAGCAGTCGGGAAAATTGTTGGTGCCGTACTCGCGCACGAACAGCTGGTACAGGAAGGCCGCCTCGTTGCTGGCGCGGCCCGAGGTGTAGAACATGGCCTGGTTGGGGTCGGGCAGGGCGTCGAGGTGGCTCGCGATGAGGGCGAAGGCGGCGTCCCAGCCAATGGGGCGGTACCGGTCGAGCACGCCGTCGTAGACCATCGGGTGCGTCAACCGGCCCTGGTCTTCCAGCCAGAAGTCGCTCTGCCGCGCGAGCTCGCTCACGGTGTGGCGCTCGAACAGCTCGGGCCCGGCGCGGCGCGCGGTGGCCTCGGCCGCCACGGCCTTCACGCCGTTCTCGCAGAACTCGAAGGTGGATGCGTGGTGGCGGTCCGGCCAGGCGCAGCCCGGGCAGTCGAAACCGTCGGGCTGGTTGGCCGACAGCAGGGTCTTGGCGCCCTTGAGGGGAATGTCCTGCCGCAGCAGCGCGTTCTTCACGCTGTTCAAGGCGCCCCAGCCGCCGGCGGGGCCGGTGTAGAACTCGATCTTCTGTGGATTCATCAGGGTCTCGGTGAGAATGCAGGCGTCCTGGCCTGTCCGGCATCGTCCCGTGATTTCCGTTCGCCATCAATATGAAGCTTTCGGTCCGATGCACCGGCAGCCCGCTGCATAAGCACCGCCTCACATAAGCGCATGAAACAGGTCTCCATCCGCCCCGTCTGGACCATCCAGGAGCCCGATGGCCCGCCCCTGCCGGCGCGCCTGATCGAGTTGCTGGTGCTCGTGGCCGAGCAGGGCAGCCTGCTGAACGCCGCGCGCGGGCTGGGCATGTCCTACCGCCGCGCGTGGGACGTGGTGCGCGAAGGCGAACAGCAGTTCGGGACCCCCTTGCTCGTGATGGAGCGCGGCAAGGGCTCGACGCTGACCGAGCTGGGCGCGCGCATCGTCTGGGCCGACAAGCGCATCCACGCCCGGCTGCGGCCCGCGCTGGAGACGCTGTCTTCCGAACTCGCCGAGGAACTGCGCGGCGCCCTGAGCGAAGCGCCCGCGGCCTTGCGCATCCAGGCCAGCCACGGCTTTGCCATCGAGCGGCTGATCGACCGGCTGGCGCAGGACGGCCTGAAGCTCAGCTTCTCGTATGCGAGCAGTGCCGCGGCGGCCGCCGCGCTGCGCGAAGGCGCGTGCGACGTGGCCGGTTTTCACCTGCCCATCGGGCCGATGGAGGCCATGGCGCTGGCGCACTACCAGCCCTGGCTGCAAGGCCTGGACCTCACACTGGTGGACATCGCCACGCGCCGCCAGGGCCTGATGGTGCGGCCCGGCAACCCGCGCGAGCTCTATGCGCTGGCCGACCTCACGCGCGCCCCCGTGCGCTTCATCAACCGCCAGCCCGGATCGGGCACGCGCCTGCTGCTGGAGGGTTTGCTCAAGGCGCAGGGCATCGTCCCCACACGCATCGCCGGTTTCGAGCAGGGCGAGTACACGCACGCCGCCGTCGCCGCCTATGTGGCCAGCGGCATGGCCGATGTGGGCTTCGGGCTCGAACCCCCGGCGCGGCACTTCAAGCTCGACTTCGTGCCCATCGCCACCGAGCGCTATTTCCTGCTGTGCCGCGACGACGTGATGACCGCGCCCGCGATGCAGGCGGTGCTGTCCGCCCTGCGCGACCCCGGCTTTCGGGCCACGCTCGCGCAGTTGCCGGGTTACGACCCGGCCGACCTGGGCCGGGCGATGCCGTTCCAGGATGCGTACCGGTTCGTACTGCCCTCTGGTTGATACGCGAAAGGTATTGCTGGGAATACAAAACGAGTATTTGAACGTATCGACACCCCGACCTAGGATCGGCCCATGGGATGCACCCGATGACGCCGAACCTCAAATACTCTTCGACCGCGATCGCGATTCACTGGCTGGCTGCGCTGCTGATCCTGGCGGCCATCGCCCTGGGCGTTTACATGACCGGCCTGCCGATGTCGCCGGCCCGGCTCAAGCTCTACAACTGGCACAAGTGGCTGGGCATCACCATCCTGGTGCTCTCCGTCGTCCGCCTGGCGTGGCGCGCCACGCACCGCCCGCCGGCGGACCTGCCCATGCCACCCTGGCAGCGCCGTGCCGCCCATTGCTCGCACGGCCTGATGTACGCGCTGTTCTTCGCCGTGCCGCTGGCGGGCTGGGTCTACAGCTCCGCGTCCGGGTTTCCCGTGGTCGTGTTCGGCGTCCTGCCCCTGCCCGATCTGGTGGCGCCCGACAAGGCGCTGGCGGAGGACTTGAAGTCCGTTCACGCCGGCCTGGCGCTGGCGCTCGGGGCGGCCATCGCGTTGCACCTGGCGGCCGTGGTGCAACACCAATTCATTCACAAGGACGGCCTGCTGTCGCGCATGCTTCCGCGAACGGCTGGAAAGAACCAGGCATGAACAACCGCCTTCGCATCGGCATCGCCGCCTTCGTCCTGTCGGGCGCCAGTGTGGCGATGGCCCAGACCCTGGAGCCGGCGCAGAGCGAGATCGCCTTCACCTTCCGCCAGATGGGCGTGCCCGTGGCGGGGCGCTTCACGAAGTTCAGCGGCCAGGTCCACTTCGACCCCAAGAAACCCGAGGCCGGCAAGGTCGCGCTGCGCATCGACACCGGCAGCGCGCGCTTCGGTTCGGCGGAGACCGACGCCGAGGCGGTCAAGAGCGACTGGCTGCACGCCGCGAAGTTTCCGCAGGCCAGCCTGGATTCCGTGGCCATCCAGGCCGTGGGCCCGGGCCGGTACGAACTGGCCGGCCAGCTGAGCATCAAGGGAACGGCCAGGGCCGTGCGCATCCCGGTGGCGCTGGCACGCAGCGGCGCCATGACCCTCGCCACCGGCGCCTTCACGGTCAAGCGGCTCGAATTCAAGGTCGGCGATGGGGACTGGTCGGACACCTCCCTGGTCGCCAACGAAGTGCAGGTGAATTTCAAACTCGCGCTGTCCGGCATGGCGGCGCTTTAACCCTCCGGTAACCACCATGAAGAAACTGTTGTCTCTGCTGCTCGCCGCATCGGCCTGCGCGTCGGCCCAATCGGCCACCTACCAGCTCGATCCGCTGCACACCCACGTCATGTTCGAGATCGACCACATCATCTCGACCAACCGCGGCCGCTTCGACAAGAAGGAGGGGGTCGTCGAGTTCGATCCGCAGGGCAAGACGGGCAGCGTCAGCCTGACGCTGGACATGAGCTCGATCAACACCGGCGTGGCCCCGTTCAACAAGCAGCTGCAGTCCAAGGACTTCTTCGATGTGGAGCAGCACCCGACGGCCCGCTTCGTGGCGGACCAGTTCGTCTTCAACGGCGACAAGGTGGTGGAAGTCAACGGCCAGCTCACCCTGGTGGGCAAGACCCATCCCGTCAAGCTCAAGGCCTTGCGCTTCACCTGCTACATGAACGGCATGCTCAAGCGCGAGGTCTGCGGCGGCGATTTCGAGGCCACCATCAACCGCAGCGCCTGGGGCATCGAGTTCGGCATCCCGCGCTTTCCCGACAGTGTGAGGCTGGTGCTGCAGGTCGAAGGGATCAAGCAGTGACGGACCGGGGTCGGCCCTCACGACGGTGCGGGAAATGAAGGACCGTTACCTGGCCCACATGCGGGACACCGCGAAGCGCCTCGAAGCGCTGTGAGTCAGCGCGAACGGATCTCCACCACCTGGTCGATGGCCCCGAACAAGGCCTCGCCCTGCGGGCCGCCGGCCAGGATGCGCACGCGGTCGCCGTGCTGAAGGTAGGGCGGCAGCCGGTCCTCGGGCTCGCCTTGCAGCTGCGCGCGCACGCGGGCTTCGGTGATGCAGGCGCTGCCCGAATCGGGGTCGGCGTTGCTGACCGTGCCCGCGCCCACGATGCTGCCCGCCACCAGGCTGCGGGTGCGCGCCAGGTGGGCGATGATCTGCGCGAAGTTGAACACCACCTCGCTGTTGGCATGGGGCTCGCCAAAGCGCTCGCCATTGAGCTCGATGCGCACGCGCCCGTCGAACATGTGGTCCTTCCAGGCCTCGCCCAGCGCGGCGGGGGTGACCGCGATGGGGGCGAAGCTGGTGGCCGGCTTGCTCTGGTAGAAGCCGAAGCCCTTCGCGAGTTCGCCCGGGATCAGGCCGCGCAGCGACACGTCGTTGAGCAGCACCACCAGCGCGATGCGATCGGCGGCCTGTTCGGCGGTGGTGCCCATGGGCACATCCTTCGTGATCACCGCGACCTCGGCCTCCAGGTCCACCAGGTGGGCGGCATCGGTGGCCACGATGGGCTCCACGGGGCCGAGCATCACGTCCGAACCGCCCTGGTACACCAGGGGTTCGATGTCGTAACGCGGCGGGATGGGCTCCTTGCGCCATTGGTAGATCAGGCGCGCGTGGTTGCGGTAGACGGAGGCGTCGGCCCACTGGTAGGCCCGGGGCAATGGCGCCATGCAATGGGCCGGGTCGATGCGCTCGGCACCGCGCCAGCCCTCGGCTTCCAGGGCGAGGCGGCGCTGCTCCAGGCCCGGGGCCTGGGCATCCCAGACGTCCAGCAGGGCCTGCAGCGTGGGCAGGTCGCGGCCGGCGGGCACCCACTGTTGGCCGGACGGGCTGACCAGCATGAGTTCACCGTCTCGGGTGCCGTTGTGGCGGGTGGCGAGTCGCAGGTGCAGGGGACTTGGGGTCATGGGGTGGTGGTGGTCGGTGTCAGAGGCCGCGCTCGCGCACGCTCAGCGCGGAACGGAATTGTTTCTTGAGCCGGTACAGCTGGGCCGGGCGGTTGCGGCCGCCGAGCTTGGTCGCGCCGGGCACTTCTTCCAGGATGCCCAGGTCATCGAGCTTGCGCCGGAAGTTGGGCAGGTTCAAGGGCTGCGCCAGCACCGCCTCGTACACCGCGTGGAGTTCGGGCACGGTGAATTGATCGCCGCAGAGGAACGCCGGCAGCGACGAGTAGGCTGCCTTGTTGCGCACGCGCGCCACCACGCCGGCGATGATCTGCGCATGGTCGAAGGGCAGGGCGGGCAGCCTGCCCACCGGGAACCGCTGGACTGTGTCGCCCAGCACGCTGGGCGGCACCAGGGCGTAGTAGACGACGGTGAGCGACCAGCCCCGTGGATCGCGGCCGGGGCCGGAGAAGGTGCCGTACTCTTCGAGGTAGGGGCTCACGACACCCGCCTTGCGCTTGAGCACGCGCGCCGCCGCCGCGCCGGCGTGGTCGTCCTTGTCCTCGTGCACGTAGCCCCCGGGCAGGGCCCAGAGCCCCTTGAAGGGCTCGGCGTCGCGCTTGAACAGGGCGACTTCCAGCTCGCCCTGGACCAGGGTCAGGAGCACGACGTCGACGGTGAGGATGATGGCCATGGTGGGGAATTTTTTCCGGATTCTACTGCTTAGATTCAGAACGCACCGAATAGATGGATGGATCCATTCATCGGCAAATGTCCTGAATCAGAAAGACTAAGATGCAAAAAAAATCAAAGTAGGTATACTGGGGCCATCGACACCCACCAAGGACGGATGGACATGCGAACCAAGCTCCTGATCATTGATCCCCAGAACGACTTCTGCGACATCGAGGGCGCGGCGCTCCCGGTGGCCGGCGCCCGTGACGACCTGCGCCGCCTGGCCCGCTTCATCGACGCTCAGTCGGCTCGCCTCAGCGACATCACGGTGACGCTGGATTCGCACGCCAGCGTCGCGGTCGAGCGCACCAGCTTCTGGCTGACGCGCGAGGGTGAGGCCGTGGCGCCGTTCACCTTCATCACGGCCGCGAGCGTGGCGGCCGGCGAGCACCGACCGCGCGACGCCCGCCTCACCGGCCAGGTGATGGCCATGCTGAATCAACTGGCCGCCGCGGGCAAGGCCGGCATGGTGGTGTGGCCGGTGCACTGCGTCACGGCCACCTGGGGCCACAACATCCAGAGCGACCTCGCCGACAGCCTCGCCGCCTGGGAGATGGCCCATCAGCGCGCGGTGGCCAAGGTGCTCAAGGGCGAGTACCCGCTGACCGAGCATTTCGGCGTCTTCGAGGCCGACGCCCCGGTGGCCTCGGTGCCGGGCACCCAGTTCAACCGCGCGCTGGCCGCCTCGGTGGCCAGTGGGGCCGACTTCGTCGCGTTCGCGGGGCAGGCGTCGAGCCACTGCGTGGCCGCCAGCTACGACCAGTTCATGCGCTTCCTCGCCAGCGCGCCGGCTTTCGCGCCCCAGGTGGTGCTGCTGCGCGACTGCATGAGCCCGGTGCCCGGCTTCGAGACACTGGCGGACGGCCTTTTCGAGCGCGCGCGGGCCGCCGGCAGCCTGGTGCTGGACGTGGACGAGTTCGCCGCGCGGATCCGCTGACTTCAGACAAGACAAGGAGCGCAACATGAGCGGAACCACCGACACCGCGATGCAGGCCGAGGCGGCGTTCTCACCCGTCGTGACCTCGCTGCTGGGCACCGATCTCTACAAGTTCACGATGCTGCAGCCCATGCTGCACTCGATGCCGGCCAACCAGGCGGAGTACCGCTTCGTGTGCCGCAACGAACCCGGCTACCCCTTGAGCGAGATCCGGGAGGAGGTCGAGCGCCAGCTGGCGCACCTGTGCACCCTGCGCTTCACCGAAGAGGAGCTGCAGTACCTGGGTGGGCTGCGCTACATGAAGTCCGACTTCATCGACTTCCTGCGCATCTTCCAGCTCCAGCACCGCTACGTGACCGTGGCCGCCGAGGGCGATCACCTGATCATCGTGGCCCAGGGGCCGCAGATCCACGTGATGTTCTTCGAGATCTTCGTGCTGGCCATCGTCAACGAGATCTACTTCCGGCGCCTGGCCACGCCCAAGGTGCTGAGCGAAGGCCGCCGGCGCCTGCGCGAGAAGATCGCCCTGCTGCGCACCGTCGGCGCCCGGCGCCAGAACCCGTTCGAGTTCTTCGACTTCGGCGTGCGCCGCCGCTTCTCGGCCGCCTGGCAGGAAGAGGTGGTGGCCACGTTCGCGAAAGAGGTGCCCGAGTTCTTCAAGGGCACCTCCAACGTGTACCTAGCGAAGAAGTACGGCCTGGTGCCGATCGGCACCATGGCGCACGAGTACCTGCAGACCTTCCAGGCCGTGGGCGTGCAGCTCAAGGGCTTTCAGAAGGCGGCGCTGGAGGCCTGGGTGCAGGAGTACCGCGGCGACCTGGGCGTGGCCCTGACCGATGTGGTGGGCATGGACGCCTTCCTCGCCGACTTCGACCTCTACTTCGCCAAGCTCTTCGACGGCCTGCGCCACGACTCGGGCGATCCGGTGGCCTGGGGCGAGAAGGCGCTGGCGCATTACGAGCGCCTGAAGATCAATGCGCACACCAAGCGGCTGGTGTTCTCCGACGGCCTGGACCTGCCGACCGCGATCGGCCTCTACGAGCACTTCGCCGACCGCATCCAGACCGGCTTCGGCATCGGCACCAACCTCACCAACGACATGGGCCTGCCGACGCTGAACATCGTGATGAAGCTGGTGAGCTGCAACGGGCAGCCCGTGGCCAAGCTCTCGGACTCGCCGGGCAAGACCCTCTGCGACGACGAGACCTTCCTCGCCTACCTGCGGCAGGTGTTCCGCATCGCGGCATACCCCTGAATTCCACTCCTTGGAATTGGGGTGGTGCGCGGTGCGATCAGGCGACCTAAGCTGCGCGGAGGTGTCACGGCCACGCCGTGCCGCCTTCCCATACCTAGACCTGGAGACACCGACCGATGACCACCCAACCCCCCTTGTCGCGCCGCCGCTTCAACGCCGCGCTCGGCGCCAGCCTGGTCCTGCCGTTCGCGGCACCCGCGCTGGCGCAGTCACAGGCTTTCCCGAACAAGCCGATCCGCATCCTGGTGCCGTTCGCGGCCGGCGGCCCGACCGACCTGATGGCGCGCGCCGTCGGCAAGAACCTCTCGACCTCGCTGGGGCAGCCGGTGATCGTCGAGAACAAGCCCGGTGGCGGTGGCGTGATCGCCATGGGCGAGGTGGCGCGCGGCCCGGCCGACGGCTACACGCTGGTGTTTCCGTCCATCCTCGCGGTGACCAACCCCGCGCTCATGCCCAACTACCCGTTCGACACGCTGCGCGACTTCGCGCCGCTCACGGTGGTGGGCTACATCCCGCACGCGCTGGTGGTGCGGCCCGATTTCCCGGCCAAGGACCTGCAGGCCCTGGTGGCCATGGCCAAGGCCGCGCCGGGCAGCGTCAACTACGGCTCCTCGGGCAACGGCACCTCGGCCCACCTCGGCGCCGCGCTGTTCGCGCAGCGCGCCGACATCAAGGTCACGCACGTGCCCTACCGCGGCGCGGCCCCGGCGGTGCAGGACCTGCTGGGCGGCCAGATCCAGTTCATGTTCCTCGACATGAGCTCGGCGCTGGCGCAGATCAAGACCGGCAAGCTGCGCGCGCTGGCCGTGGCCCCGGCCAACCGCTTCGCCGGCCTGCCCGACGTGCCCACCGTGGCCGAGCAGGGCTACCCCGGCTTCAACGTGCACGGCTGGTACGGCCTGTTCGCGCGCAGCGGCACGCCCGCGCCCATCGTGCAGGCGCTCTACACCGAGGTGAAGAAGGCGCTGGTGTCGGCCGAGATCCGCGAGCTGTTCCAGAACTACGGCATCGAGGCCGGCGGCATGCCGCCCGAGGACTACACCGAGATCGTGCGCAAGGACCTGGCCATGTGGAAGCGCACCGTCGACCAGCTTCAGATCACCCTGCAATAAGCCCATGATCATCGCGATTCCCGACGACTACCAGGACTGCGTGCGGCACCTGGACTGTTTCGCCAAGCTCGCCGGCCACGAGGTGCGCATCTTCAACGACTCGGTGAAGGGCACGGACGCCCTGGCGGCGCGCTTCGCCGACGCCGAGGCCATCGTGCTCACGCGCGAGCGCACGCGCATCGACGCCGCCCTGCTCGACCGCCTGCCCAGGCTGCGCCTGATCAGCCAGACCGGCAAGCTCGCGGGCCATGTGGACCTGGCCGCGTGCACCGCGCGCGGCGTGCGGGTGGCCGAGGGCAGCGGCGCGGGCTCGGCCACGGCCGAGATCGCCTGGACCCTGGCGCTGGCCAGCCGGCGCCACCTGGTGAGCGAAGCCAACCGGTTGCGCGATGGGCAATGGCAAGGGCACCTGGGCCAGCAGCTCAGCGGCCAGCGCCTGGGCGTCTGGAGCTACGGCCGCATCGGCCGGCAGGTGGCGGGCTACGGCCGCGCCTTCGGCATGCAGGTGTGGGTGTGGGGCCGCGAAACCTCGACCGCCGCCGCGCGCGCCGACGGCTTCGAGGTGGCGCCCTCGCGCGAAGCCTTCTTCGCGCAGAGCGATGTGATCAGCCTGCACGTGCGGCTCTACGCCGACACCGTGGGCATCGTGACGGCCGAGGACCTCGCGCGCATGAAGCCCACGGCGCTGCTGGTGAACACCAGCCGCGCCGAGCTGATCGCGCGCGGCGCGCTCGAACACGCGCTGGCGCAGGGCCGGCCGGGTTTCGCGGCGGTGGACGTGTACGAGGAAGAGCCGGTGCTGGGCGCGAACCACCCCTTGCTGCGCCTGCCGAACGCGCTGTGCACCCCGCACATCGGCTACGTGGAGAAGGACAACTACGAGCGCTACTTCGGCATCGCCTTCGACCACATCCTGGCCCATGCGCAAGGCCGCCTGACCGGGGTGCTCAACCCCGAAGCCAGCCCAGCAGCAGCGGGTTGATCGCGTCGGCGCGCTCGTACTGCACCCAGTGCCCGGCATCCGCCACGAGGCGGGTGTGGGCATCGGGCAGGGGCGAGGCCAGCGCGGCCGCGACGGCGGCCGGCTCGGCCGTCACGTCGTGTTCGCCCCAGGCCAGCAGGGTCGGCCCGGCGTAGGCCGCCAACACGCCGGCGAGGCCGCCGGCGCGCGAGATCTCCTTGCTCCGAAAGCGCGTGCGCACGCAGGCCTCGGTGTGCACGCGCAGCGCGAGCGGATCGATGTCTTGGGCCAACCCGCTGAGCATGTGCACGGCGAGGTTGTGGCGCATGGCCTGTTCCACCGCCGCCGCGTCGCCCGCGCGCCAGGCCGGTTTCCAGTTGACCAGCTCGCCCTTGGGGCGGCGCGGCCCCTGGTGGCCGCCCGTGCCCAGCAAGGCCAGGCGCCGCACCTGGGGCCGCTGCGCGGCCAGGTGCGCGGCGACCAGGCCGCCGAACGAAAAACCCACCAGCTGCACCGGCGTGCCGGGGCCGATGAGGGTGTCCAGGGTCGACAAGGTCGGGGCCAGCAGCGCGGCCAGGCCTTCGCCCTCGGGCGGATCCGAATCGCCGAAGCCGGGCAGGTTCACCGCCCACACGGTGTGCTCGGCGGCCAGGGCCTCGATGTTGCGCACCCAGTGCAGCCAGCTGCCGTGGCCGCCGTGCACCAGCACCACCGGGCTGCCGCTGCCGAAGCCGCGCCAGCAGACCTGGCCGCCGGCCCAGGCCACGCGCTCGGTGCGGGCCCGCGCCGACAAGCTGTCGATCAGCGCCGGGTCAGTCCGCATGCGCGAGCACCACCACGCCGTCGGCGGCCTTCACGCCCTGGCCTTCGGGCAGCACGAACACCGGGTTGATCTCGGCCTCGATCAGCCGCTCGCCGAGCTGCGCGGTCATCTGCGAGAACGCGACGATGGCCGAGACCAGGGCCTCGACGTCGGCCTTGGGCCGGCCCCGGTAACCGTCGAGCAGGGGCCAGGTCTGGAGCTCGCGCAGCATCCCGTGCGCCACCTCGCGGCTCAGGCCGCCTTGTGGGGGCAGCATGCGCAGCGTGGTGTCCTTGAACAGCTCGGCGGTGATGCCGCCCATGCCCAGCAGGATGGCCGTGCCCAGCGCATCGCGGTGCATGCCGAGGATGAGCTCGATGCCGCCCGACACCATCTCCTGCACCAGGAAGCGCGTGGGCGCCACCCCGGCCTTGGCCCGCACCTCGTCGGCCATGCGGGTCAGGCGCGCGCCGATCTGTTCGGGCGTGACGTTGACGGCCACGCCGCCCACGTCGCTCTTGTGCGTGATCTCGCCCGTGAGGATCTTCAGCACCACGCGCTCGCCCAGCGCGCGCGCGGCCCGCTCGGCTTCGGCGGGGCTGCCCACCACGGTCTCGGTGGTGCAGGGAATGCCGAAGCGCGTGAACAGCTGCTTGCACTCGGCCTCGTTCAGCGAGCCGCTGCCGATGTCGTGCACCGCCACCGGCGCGTCCAGCGGCGCGGCGGCGTGTTCGCTCCAGCGGCGGGTCTGCAGCATGCTGTTGAGGGCCACGCTGCAGCTCTCGGCGTCGGCGAAGGCCGGCACGCCGCGCTGCGTCAGCAAGGCGGCCACCTGCGGCGCGTGCGGGCTCACGTAGGCGATCACGGGTTTGTCGCTCAGCGGCAGGCAGTCCTGGATCGCATTGGCCATCAGCTCGGGCATGGCCAGGCTGGACGAGCCCACGATGATGGTCAGCGCGTCGTAGCTCGGGCTCTCCAGCAGGGCGCGGATGGCGCCACGCAGCAGCTCGGGCTGCAGGCCGGCCAGCGTCACGTCGATCGGGTTGCGGTCCAGCGCGGCCTGCTCGCCGGTCTGCAGCGCGCGCAGCTTCGCGGCGGTGGCTTCGTCGGGCGGTGGGGTCTCGAGACCGGAGACGCCGTAGCTGTCCGACACCAGCGTGCCGGCGCCGCCGGTGGAGGTGAGGATGGCCACGCGCGGGCCGCGCAGCACGCGGCCGGTGGACAGCGCCACCGGAATGTCCAGCAGGTCGCTGAAGGTCTGCGCGCGGATCACACCCACTTCCTTGAACAGCGCGTCGTACATGCGGTCGGCACCGGCGAGCGCGCCGGTGTGCGACACGGCGGCCTGGGCGCCGGCCTCGGAGCGGCCGATCTTGAACGCCACCACCGGTTTGCCGGCGCGCGCGGCCTTCAGCGCGGCCTGGCGGAAGCGTTCGGGGTGGCGCACGCTCTCCACGTACAGCGCGATGACCCGCGTGGCCTCGTCGTCGGCCAGGTGGTCCACGAAATCGGCGAGGTCCAGGTCCACCTCGTTGCTGGTGGAGATCAGCTTGGACAGGCCGATGCCGCGCGCCGCCGCGCGCGAGAGCAGCGCGCCCAGGATGCCGCCGCTTTGCGAGACCACGCCCACCGGGCCGGCCGGGAAGTGGTCCATCTCCAGCGCGCCGCTGGCCGAGAGCACGATGTTGTCGGTGAGGTTGACCAGGCCGATGGTGTTCGGGCCGAGCAGGCGCATGCTGCCCGCGGCCTCGCGCAGCTGCGCCTGGCGGCGCGCGCCTTCTTCGCCGGTCTCGGTGTAGCCGCTGGCCAGCACGATGGCGGCGGCCGTGCCGCGCGCGGACAGGTCCGACACGGCCTTGTGCGCGCGCTCGGCGCCGAGCAGCACGATGCCCACGTCGGGCACGGCGGGCAGCGAGGCCACGTCGGGGTAGCAGCGCAGGCCGTCGATGTGCTCGGCGCGCGGGTTGATCGGGTAGATGTCGCCGGTGAAGCCGTGCTTGCGCAGGTAGGCCACCGGGCGGCCGGCGGTTTTGCCCGCGTCGGCCGAGGCGCCGATGACGGCGACGCTGCGCGGCTGCAGCAGCCGGGAGATGGGGGTCACGGGGTTCATGCCTGGGGCGCGGCTTTGTTCAGGAAGGCCATCACCGAGTCGCGGTGCTCGGTGCTGGTGTAGCAGATGCCCTGGGCCTGGCTGCCCTGGGCGAAGACCTGCTGCGCCGGCAACTCGAAGGTCTGGTTCAGGATGGTCTTGCTCAGCGCGAGCGCGGTGGCCGAACCCTGGCTGAGTTCGCGCGCCCAGGCCTGGGCGTCGGCCAGCAGCCGCTCCGCCGAGGTCTTGCGGTCCACGATGCCGAGCGAGAGCGCCTCGTCGGCGTCCACCTTGCGGCCGGTGAAGATCAGCTGCTTGGCGATCGGCAGGCCCACGCGGCGCGGCAGGAAGTACATGCCGCCGCCGTCGGGCACGATGCCGCGGTGGATGTACGACCAGGTGAAGCTGGCCCATTCGCTGGCGATGACGAAGTCGCAGGCCAGGGCGGTGTCGGCGCCCAGACCGGAGGCCGCGCCGTTCACGGCCGCGATCACCGGCTTGGGCAGGGTGTGCAGCAGCATCTGCGTGTGGTGCACGCGCTGCTGCCGGTGCCAGCCGTTGAAACCCACCTCGCCGGCCGGGGCGTTCATGCGCTTTTCCATGCCGGCCACGTCGCCGCCCGCGCAGAAGCCCTTGCCGGCGCCGGTGAGCACCAGCGCGCGGATGGCCTTGTCGGCCGCGACTTGCTCCAGCGCGTGGATGAACTCCGCGCGCATGGCGTCGCTCATGGCGTTGCGTTTGTCGGGCCGGTTCAGCGTGAGCGTGGCGATGCCGGTGTCAACCTGCAGATCGATCAGGGGAGGCGTGGACATGGTGGGTTCCAGAGAGAGGGGAGGTCAGTTCGAGGTGATGTTGTTTTCTTTGACGATCTTGCGCCAGCGCGCTTCTTCGGCGCGCACATAGGTCTCCAGCTCGGCCGGCGCCCCGGCGCTGATCACCAGGCCTTCCTGCTCGACCTTCTTGCGGAACTCGTCGGTGGCCACGGCCTTCTTCGCGGCGGCGTTGAGCTTGGCGATCACGTCGGGCGGCGTGCCGGCGGGCGCGTACAGGCCGTACCAGCTCTCCATCACGTAGCCGGGAATGGTCTCCGCGATGGCCGGCACGTTCTTGAGCACCGCCGAGCGCTCGGCGCCGGTCACGCCCAGCGCGCGCAGCTTGCCGCTTTCCAGGCCCGAGGACACGGCGGTGGCGGTGCCGAAGATCATGTCCACCTGGCCGCCCATCAGGTCGGTGAGCGCCGGGCCCGCGCCGCGGTAGGGAATGTGCTTCATCTGCACCTTGGCGAGGTTGTCGAACATCTCGCCGGCCAGGTGCGCCGAGGTGCCGTTGCCCTGCGAGGCGTAGTTGAGCTTGCCCGGGTTGGCGCGGGCCGCGTCCAGCACGTCCTTGACGGACTTGTACGGGCTCTCGGCGCGCACCACCAGCACGTTGGGGCCCTTGCCGATCAGGATCACCGGCGCGAAGGCCTTGTCGTTGTCGTAGGGCAGCTTGGGCATCAGGCTGGGGTTGACCGCGTGGGCGAAGGTGGAGATCACCAGCGTGTAGCCGTCGGCCGGGCTCTTGGCCACGAGGTCGGTGCCGATGATGGTGCCCGCGCCGGGCTTGTTCTCGATCACCACCGTCTGGCCCAGTTCCCGGGACATGCCCAGGCCCAGGGTGCGCGCGATCAGGTCGGTGCCACCGCCGGGCGCGAAGGGCACGACGAGGCGGATCGGCTTGTCGGGGAACTGGGCCAGCGCGGCGGTGGTTGCGAGCGCCGCCGACACGAAGAAGAGGCTGATCCGCGCGGCGGCGGTTCGAGGGGAAAGGGGCATGGTTGTCTCCGGTAGGGCCATGGGGAAAACGGTGTTTTTCTCAGGGAAGCATGCTACGTTCGATGCTTCCCGGCCGCACCCCTCCAATTCCAAGCAGTGGAATCACGAACATGAAGACCAGCCCCGTTCCGACCCCGTCCGAGGACAGCTTCGGCAGCTCGCCCACCAACCGTTCGCTGGAGCGCGGCATCCTGATCCTGCGGGCGTTCCGCCCTGGCTCGAGCTGGCTGGGCAACGGCGACCTCGCGGAGCGCACCGGCCTCTCGCCCTCCACCATCAGCCGCCTCACGCAGACCCTGGTGGGCGCGGGCCTGCTGCAGCACGACCGCCAGCGCCGCGCCTACCGGCTCGCGCCGCCGGTGCTGAGCTTCGCGCACGCCATGCGGGCCGGTTCCCAGGTGCTCGCGGTGGCCGCGCCGCGCATGCGCGCGCTGGCCGAAAGCCAGCGCGTCAACGTGGGCCTGGCAGCGCCCGACCACGACGAGATGGTGTACCTCGAATCCATCCGCTACAACCGCCGCGTGGCGCTGCGCAACGTGGTCTCGGGGCAGCGGGTGCCGATGGAACTCACCTCGCTCGGCCGGGCCTACCTGTCCACCGTGTCGGCCGGCCGGCGCAAGGCCTTGTTCGGTGTGTTCCAGCGGCGCTGCGGCAGCCACTGGCCCGAGGTGCAGGCCGACATCCTGGCGGCCATCCGGCAGGTGCACGAGCAGGGCTTCTGCGCGGCGTCCTGGCAACCCGAGGTGGTGGCGATGGCCATGCCGCTGAACACGGTGGAGGGCGTGCACGTGCTCAACCTCAGCGTCTCCACCGAGGAGCCGCTGGCGCGCGTGGTGCGCGAGCTGTCGGGCTCACTCACCGCGCTGGCGGCCGAACTGCAAGGCGCGCTGGCGCGGGAGACCGGGCCTTAGCCTGGGCCCATTCGCGCCCGTCGCGCCGAGCCGCTCGACCGACGTTTCTTGCTGCTATATTAGGAATAATTCTCATTCCGACAATTGGGCCGCCTGCTTGCCAGCGGCAGGAAAGCACCGTGGCCACCCCCGAGATCGCGCTTGAGCAGCAACAGCTCACCACCCTGTATGTGGACCACCACGGCTGGCTCCAGGGTTGGTTGCGCCGCAAGCTGGGCGACTCGTTCGTGGCCGCCGACCTGGCGCACGACACCTTCGTGCGCCTCATGGTGTCGAGCTGGCGGCCGGGCAAGCTCGGCGAGCAGCCTCGCGCGCTGCTGACCCACATCGCCAAGGGCCTGGTGGTGGACCACTGGCGCCGCCAGGACGTGGAGCGCGCCTACCTGCAGGCCCTGGCCCAGCTGCCCGAGCCCGAAACCCCTTCGCCCGAGACGCGGCTGCTGATCCTGGAAGCGCTGTGCCGCATCGACGCGATGCTGCGCAGCCTGCCGCCGCGCACGCGCGACATCTTCCTGCTCGCCCAGCTCGAGGGCCTGACCTATGGCCAGATCGCGGCGCAGCTCGGCACCTCGCTGATCACCGTCAAACGGCACATGCGCGTGGCCTTCGCGGGCTGCCTCGCGCTGGCCTGACCCGCCATGGCCGTGTCCGCGACCGACATCGATCCGGCGATCCTGAACGAGGCCGCCGGCTGGATGGTGCTGCTGCAGGCCGGCGAGGCCGGCGAACGCGAACTGGCCGAGCTGGGGCGCTGGCGCGAGCGCAGCCCCGCGCACGAAGCCGCCTGGCGGCGCGCCGAAAGCATGCTCGAGACCTTTCGCCGGGTGCCGCCCCGGCTGGGCCGCGACACCCTGTCGCGCCTGGGCCGCCCGGGCCGCCGGCACCTGCTGGGCCTGCTGGCCCTGGCCGCGCCCGTGGCTTGGTTGAGCTGGCGCGATGCGCCCTGGCAGGAATGGACCGCCGATCTGCGCACCGGCGTCGGCGAGCGGCGCTCGATCGACCTGGCCGACGGCACCCGCCTGGTACTCAATACCGCCAGTGCCGTGAACCTGGCCTTCGGCGCCGAGAGCCGCCGCCTGACGCTGCTGGCCGGCGAGATCCTGGTCACCACCGGCCGCGACCCCTCGCCCACGCCGCGGCCCTTCACCGTGCGCACCGCCCAGGGCAGCGTGCGCGCGCTGGGCACGCGCTTCATGGTGCGCCACCTGGGCGACGCCACCCGCGTGGCCGTGTTCGACGGCGCGGTCGAGGTGCGCCCCGCCGAGTCCGACCAGGCGGCCCTGCTGCGCGCGGGCGAACAGATGCGGTTCACCGCCCACGCCATGCAGCCGGTGCAAGCCGTGGAAGCCACGGCCGCGCTCTGGGAAAAAGGCATGCTGCTGGCGCGCGACATGCCGCTGGGCGAGTTGGTCGCCGAGCTCGCGCGCCACCACCGCGGTGTGCTGCGCTGCGACCCGGCCGTTGCCGCCTTGCCCGTCTCCGGCGCCTTCGCGCTCGGCGACGTGCCGGCCAGCCTGGCCTTGCTGGAGCAGACCCTGCCCTTGCGCATCGCCCGCGCCACGCCGTACTGGATCACGGTGCAGGCCCGCTGATACCTTTTTCGGGCTCGTCCGGTGTACCGGTTGAAAGGCGCGTCGCTCACGCGCTCCCCTCCGCGTCCGCACACCCGATGAAAGGTTCACCGCATGGTCTTCCCTCCCGCCCGCCGCCCCCATGGGGGCGCATCCCCGGTCTTCGAGTTCAGGGCGCTGAGCCTGGCCATCGGCTGCGCGCTGATGGGGTTGGCCGGCATGGCGGCCCTGGTGCCCACCCCGGCGCGGGCCGCCGAAGCGGTGGCGGCGCAGCGCTACGCGCTGGCGCCCGGCAAGCTCAGCGATGTGCTGGCCCAGTTCGCGGCCATGGCCGGCGTGCCGCTGTCCTTCGACCCGCGCCAGCTCGCCGGCCTGAACAGCCCGGGGCTGCAGGGCCAGTACACCCCGCGTGAGGGCTTCTCGCGCCTGCTGGCGGGCAGCGGGTTCGAGCTGGTCGAGGCGGCTGGCGGTTTTTCCCTGCGCCGCGCGCCCGCACCCGCCGCGGCACCCCAGGCGCCGGACGCCCAGGCACCCACCGAAGCGACCGAACTGCCCCAGGTGACCGTGACCGCCAAGCTCTACGGCGCGCGCGAAACCCAGACCCTGGACACCTCCAGCGCGTCCGTCGGCATCGTCACCGCCGAGGACATCGAGGAGGGCCAGATCCGCAACCTCCAGGACTCCCTGCGGCGCCTGGGCAACGTCGAGGACGCCGCCTTCCTCAACTCCGGCTTCGTCATCCGGGGCATGAGCACCGAAGGCTTCGTGCCCTCCGGCGCGCCCATGGGCTCGATCTACATCGATGGCGTGCTGCAGGCCCGCTACAGCTCGCGCTTCGGCGCCCGCAACCTCTGGGACGCGCAGCAGGTCGAGGTCTACCGCGGCCCGCAGTCCACGCTCAGCGGGCGCGCGGCCACGGCCGGTGCCGTCTACATCAAGACCAAGGACCCGGTCTTCGACAAGGAGGCCGAGCTCTCGGCCACGCTGGGCAACCACCGCCAGACCGGCACGGCCTTCGTGCTCAACACGCCGCTGGTGGACAACACCGCGGCGCTGCGCCTGTCGGGCGCCTTCGAGCGCGGGCGCACGACGGTGGCCTATCCCGGCTACCAGGCGTTCGCGGGTTACGACGATCTGCGCACCGAGATCAGCCAGAACCTGCGCGCCAAGCTGCTGCTGCAGCCCTCGGGCAGCACGCGCGCCATGCTCAGCTACGCGTACTCCAACGACCGCCCGAACGAGCGCCTGATCGGCGTCGGCCCGGGTTTCGACCTCGACGACGAGCGCGGCGACTGGTACGCCATCCCCACCTACGCCGAGTTCCGCCAGACCAAGGTGCACAACGGTGGCATGGAGATCACGCATGAACTGTCGCCCGAGCTGCGGCTGACCTCGCAGACCGGCCTGCACAAGGGCATCACCCGCCGCCGCTCGGTGGACCAGGGCACACCCGGCCTGCTCGACGGCATCGACGGCAAGGTCAACGACACCCTGCTCACGCAGGAAGTGCGGCTGAATTACGAGCGGGACCGCTGGAAATGGGTGGGCGGCGTGTTCGCCAGCCACCAGAACTACGACTCCCGCTTCGGCGCGATCGCCGTGCCCTTCCTGCAACTCGGCGAGACCTTCAACCGCAAGACCACCAACCTGGCCCTCTTCGGCGAAGCCACGCACGAGTTCGTGCCCACCTGGAGCGTGACCGTGGGCGGCCGCTGGGACTACCTGCGCGAGAAGACGGTGCAGCGCAACGCGGAGTCCTACCCCTTTGGCGCGGTGCCCAACCAGTACGAGAACCGGGCCGACTTCAGCGAGACCAACTTCGTGCCCAAGCTCGGCCTGGCCAAACAACTCGCGCCGGGGCACCTGCTGGGCGCCACGTACTCCGAGGGCTTTCGCACCGGCGGCTTCTACGTCAACTACAACACCGGCCGGGCCGCGTACTACGGGCCCGAGACCGCGCAGAACCACGAGCTCTATTACAAGGGCCGCTTCCTCGACGAGCGGCTCACGCTCAACGCCAACCTGTTCTTCACCACCTACAAGGACCAGCAGATCGAGATCCGGCCCGACCCGAACAACCAGTCCTACCGCGAGACCTCGAACGCCGCTTCCTCGCGGGCCTGGGGCTTCGAGATCGAACCGGCCTTCCAGGTCAACCGGCGCTTCTCGGTGTTCGCCTCGCTGGGCTACCTGCACACCCGGTTCAAGGAATTCAACCACGCCAGCTACGGCGACCTGTCGGGCCAGCCCTTCCCCGAAGCCCCCAAATGGACCCTGGGCTTCGGCGGGCGCTACCAGCTGCGCAACGGCTTCTTCGTCGGCGGCGACGCCAAGTACATGGCGGGTTACGTGGGCCGCTTCGGCATCGCGCCCCAGGACCCCATCGACTCGCGCTTCATCGCCAACGCGCACGTCGGCTACCGCCACGACAACTGGGAGCTCAGCCTGTTCGCCGAGAACCTGTTCGACGAGCGCTACAACACCTTCATCGACCGCGATGCCACCCCCATCTACGCGCAGATGGGTCCGCGCCGCAGCGTCGGCGTGAACCTGCGCGTGAAGTTCTGATGAACCAGATCCCGGCGCGCGCGCTCGCCGGCGTGGCGGGTGGCTACGTGCTGGCCCAGTGGCTGCCCCTGGCGCTGATGGAGGCGCTGCCCCTGGACCGCGTGGACACCGTGGCGCTGGCCCTGCTGATGAGCTTCGCGGTGTACGTGGCGGCCATCCTCTGGTGCTTCGCCGCGCGCAGCGCCTGGCGCGCCTGCGCCGGCCTCGCGCTGGTGGGCCTGCCTTGCGGTGTGCTGCTGCTGGCGCTGGGGCGCTGGCCATGACGGGTGGCTTCCGCCAGAGCACGTCCTGGGTGCACACCTGGGCGGGCCTGCTGCTCGGCTCGCTGCTGTACTTCATCTTCCTCACCGGCACGGCCGGCTATTTCGACAGCGAGATCGACCGCTGGATGCGCCCGGAGCTGCCACCGCCACCCGCCCCGGTCGACAGCGCGCGGGCCGCCGACGCGGCGCTGCGCTACCTGAACGCGCACGAGGCCGGTGCCGAGCGCTGGGCCATCCAGCTGCCCGGCCACCGCGACACGCCGCACCTGGTGGCCTCGTGGCCGCACGACGGCCACATGGAAGAGCAGGCGCTCGATGCCGACAGCGGCGAGCCCCTGGCCACGCCGCGCGAGACCGGCGGCGGGCAGCTGCTCTACCGCATGCACTGGCGGCTGCACTACCTGCCCGCGGGCGCGGCGCTGTGGCTGGTGGGCGCGGCCACGGTGTTCCTGCTGGTGTCCCTCGTCTCGGGCGTGGTCGCGCACAAGCGCTTCTTCGCCGACTTCTTCACCTTCCGCGCGGGCAAGGGGCAGCGCTCCTGGCTCGATGCCCACAACGTGCTGGGCGTGATGACCTTGCCCTTCCAATTCATGATCACCTACTCGGGGCTGATCTTCTTCGCCGTGACCTTGATGCCCTGGGTGGTGTCGGCCCACTACGGCGCCGGCCCGGCGGGGCAGGGCCAGTTCCTCGCCGAGTTCACCGCCTGGCAGGCCCCGGCCGCGCCCTCCGGCACACCCGCGCCCCTGGCCCCGGTGGCGCCCATGCTGGCGCAGGCCGAACAGCGCTGGGGCCGGGGCAGCGTGCAGGCCGTGGAGGTGCTGCACCCCGGCGATGCCAGCGCGCGCGTGCAGATCGCACCGGTGCTCACCGGCCCGCTGCGCAACGTGGAGGTGATGGTGTTCGACGGCGCCAGCGGCGCCCTGCTGGAGACCCGGGCCCCCAGCCGCCGTGGCACGCTGACCGTGGCCGAAAGCCTGTTGGGCCTGCACGAGGGCCTGTTCGCCGGGCCCGTGCTGCGCTGGCTCTACGCGCTGTCGGGCCTGCTCGGCACCGCCATGGTGGCCACGGGGCTGGTGTTGTGGACGGTGAAGCGGCGCCAGAAACTGGAGCGCGACCAGGGCCGGCCGCACCGTGGGCTGCGCCTGGTGGAGCGGCTGAACGTGGCCACCGTGTTCGGCCTGCCCGTGGCCATCGGCGCCTACTTCTGGGCCAACCGCCTGCTGCCGATCGACCTGGCCGACCGCGCCGGCTGGGAGGCGCACGCCCTCTTCATCGCCTGGGGCGCCACGCTGCTGCACGCCTGCCTGCGGCCACCACCGCGCGCCTGGGTGGAGCAGGGCGCGCTCGCCGCCGGGGCGCTGGGCCTGTTGCCGGTGTTGAACGCGCTCACCGGCGGGCAGCACCTCGGTGCGTCCTGGGCGCGGGGCGACTGGGCGATGGCGGGATTCGATCTCACCGCGCTGGCGCTGGGGAGCGCCTTTGCGTGGATCGCCTGGCGCCTGCATCGGCGGGCGCGGCGAACGGGGGTAGGCGCGTGATGCCGCTGCTCGCGTTGGCGCTGGCCTGCGTCGGCTTCGCCGGCCTGGCGCTGGCCATGGACCGCCACCACCAGCGGCTGTGGAAGCGCCCCGCCTCGCGCGCCGCACGCTGGCTGGGGCGGGCGGTGGGCCTGCTCGGCCTGGGGGCGGCGCTGGCCGTGTGCCTGCTGGGCGCCGGTGGGGCCGTGGGGCCGGTGCTGTGGCTGGGCCTGCTCTCCGTCGCGGGCGTGGTCGTCGTCCTGGCGCTCGCTTGAGGGTGGCGCGCGGTGGTGTCCGCGCCGCACGCATCGCGGTGCGGAATTCACGCTTTCCAGGGCTTTCTGTGCTTCCCGGCCAGCGCGCGCCCCGTGCCGGAGCCAGGGTCTGCAGAATGAAGGCAGTTGAACTTCTCTGCTGTCCATGCCCGTCATCCCGTTTCCGTTGAGCAACCCCCGGCACAGCGCGCCGACCGAACTTCCCCCGGACCCACCCGTGCGCCTGCGGCCCGACGAGGTGGAGGCCCTGACCCAGCTGGACTTCTACCACCGCGCGCGGTCCCATGAGGACAACGGCACGCTGCTCATCGAGGCCGAGGACGAGGCCCAGCTGGTGCGTTACCTGGAGTTCCACGGCCTGCGCCTGCCCCGCGCGGTGGCGGCCAAGCAGGTGCTCGAGCTGTGCAACGACCTGCGCTGGTCGTACGGCGAGGCGGTGCGCTGCGCGGCGCGCGGCGACACCGACATCGCCACGCACTTCCCCGGCCTCAGCGCCGAGAAGCTGGACTACGTGCGCGCGATCGCCAGCCAGGAAAGACACAGGGCGAGGGACCTCGCGAGAAAGCTCTTCGCCAGCCGGGGCGGCGAGGTGTTCCTGTACTGAACGTTTTCATCGTCATTCGCTGGCCTTGATCTTCAGTGTCTTGATGACCTGGCCCCAATGGTCCTGCTGCTGCTTCATCTCCAGCGCGAAGGCCTCGGGTGGGAGCGGCCGGGGCTCGGCGCCGATGGCGCGCAGCTGCTGCACCACGTCCGGCAGGGCCAGCACCTTCTGCAGCGCCGCCGCCGTCTTGTTCACCACCTCTTTGGAGGTCTGTGCCGGCGCGAACAGGCCCCACCAGCCGCGCATCTCCATTTCCGGAAAACCCGCCTCGCGCGCGGTGGGCACGTCGGGCAGCAAGGGGTTGCGCTCCGCGCCGGTGGTGATCAGCGGGCGCAGCTTGCCGGCCTTGATCAGCGCCAGGTAGGACGAGGTGTCGGCGATCGACATGTCGATGTGGCGCGCCAGCGTGTCCTGCATCACCTGGGCACCGCCCTTGTAGGGCACGCGCGTCATCTGGAGCTGGCGCGTGTGCACCAGCTGTTCACCGGCGATCTGCACCATGAGGATGGCCGTGCCGTAGGACACCTGGCCCGGCCGCTCCTTCACGTAGGCCACGAACTCGCCCAGGGTCCTGGCGGGCACGGCGGGGTGCACCACCACCACGGCGGTGCTCTCGCTGATCTTGCCGATGGGGCTGAAGTCTTTCACCGGGTCGTAGCTGATGTTGCTGTAGGCGAAGGGGTTCATCACCATGGTCGACATGTGCGCCATCAACAAGGTGTTGCCGTCGGCCGGCGCCTTGGCCGCCTGGCTGGCGCCGATCATCATGTCGCCGCCCGGCCGGTTCTCCACCACGATGGGGTGGCCCAGCAGATCGCGCAAGGGCGTGGCGAGGATGCGCGCGATGTTGTCGCCACCCGAGCCCGGCGGCAGCGGCACCAGCAGCCGGATGGGGCGGCCCGCGTCCTGCGCGAACGCCAGGCCGGTGGTGGTGGTGAGTGAGGTCGCGGCCATCGCCGCGACAAGGCTTCTTCTGCTCAGGCGCATGGGTCTGTCTCCTGTGTTTGTGTTGGGCTGTCCGCATGCTAGGCCGGCTGCTCGCGCGCTTCAAACGAAGATTGGTGATGCGCCCCATCCGTTTTGAAAATGTCCCGCCGACATTTCGCAAACGCATGCGCCGCATCACGAGCTTTCATTGGTTTTCCGGAAGTCGAATACCTAGCATCCCGCTGCCCGTATTCAACAACCAGGAGACACCTTTTGAACACCACGAAAAGCGGCATCGCCGTCGCGGCGGCGCTGGCCCTCACGGGCCTGCCCGCCACGGCACAGAGCAACACCGGCCCCACGCTGTACGGCACCGTCGACGGCGGCTTCTACGCGAGGCAGCTCGCGGGCGAGACACGCGTCTCGCGCGTGGACGGCGGCATGATGACCACCTCGCGCTGGGGCATCCGCGGCTCCGAAGACCTGGGCGGTGGGCTCACCGCGCTGTTCGACCTCGGTGGCCATTTCCGCCTGGACACCGGCGAGGTCGGCCGCCACCCGGGCGACAACGCCGCCGGTCGCTTCTTCTCGCGCTACAGCTTCGTCGGTGTGCGCGGCGCCTTCGGGCAGTTTCGCGCGGGCCGCATTCCCACCGGCAGTTTCGTCAACACGCTGAGCTTCACGCCCTTTGGCGACTCCACCACGCTGGGCCCGTTCATGCTGCACACCTTCGTCGGCTCGCAGCCCATGCTGGCCTCGCACGGCATCAGCGACGGCAGCTGGAACAACTCGCTGGTCTACAACACGCCCACGCTGGGCAACTTCTCCGGCTCGCTGCAGGTCGCACCGGGCGAAGCCGCGCCGGAAGGGCGCCGTTTCGATGGCACGGCGAACTACCGCTCGGGTCCCTTCGCGGCGGCGCTGAGCGTCAGCAGGATCCGCGCGGCGGCGTACAACGTGCCGCGTTCGCGCACCGACCCGGCGGGCGCGCCCTACGTGATCGAAGCCGAGTCGAGCACGCTCGGCAGCGTGTCCTACGACTTCCAGGTGGTCAAGCTGTTCGGCCAGTGGGCCAAGGCCACGCTGCGCCCGCGCGGCCAGGCCGAGATCGACCTGGACACCGTGGGTGTGCACGCGGCCGTGCCCTTCGGCGCCGGGCGCTTCATCGCCTCGTGGGCACGCACCGAACGCACGCAGGCCGGCACCACCGAGCGCGATCGCACCACGCTGGCCGCGGGTTACCTGCACAGCCTGTCCAAGCGCACCGATGTGTACGCCGTGGTGATGAACGACCGGGCCACCGGCCTGCGTTCCGGCACCGGTTACGCCCTCGGCATGCGCCACCACTTCTGAGATCCCCATGAAACTCGTGACCATCGATTCCGTGCGCGGCGGCGAGCCCGGCGCCCTGTTGCCTTCGGGCGAGGTGCTGGCGCTGCGGCGTGCGGCCCAGGCCGACAGCCTGGAGGCCTGGCTGCCCGAGAGCCTGCGCGAGCTGCTGGCCGGCGGGTCCGCCGCGCTGGCCCTGGTGCGCGGCCTCGTGGACCGTGTGCAGGCCGACCCCGGCCTGCAGGACCGCCTGCGCCAGCGTGGGGCGCTGATGCCACCGGGCACCCGCCTGCTCGCGCCCGTGCCCAACCCCGGCCTGGTGGTGGCCGCGGGCCTGGCCTACAAGTCGCACCTGGCCGAAATGGCCGGCACGCCCGCGCCCCGGCAGCCCACCGGTTTCCTCAAGGTGGCGGCCTCCATCGTCGGGCCGGAACACGCGGTGGCGCTGCCCGCCGATGCGCCCGCGCACGTGGACTACGAGGGCGAGCTCGCGGTGGTCTTCGGCCGGCGCTGCCACCGCGTGAGCGCGGACCAGGCGATGGCCTGCGTCGCTGGCTACACCGTGGCCAACGACATCTCCGCGCGCGACTGGGTGCGCGACGTCTGGGGCGCGACGCAGCCCTGGGAGGCGCGCCAGACCTGGGAGGTAAACATCATGGGCAAGCAGTTCGAGGGCTTCACGCCGCTGGGACCGGTGCTGCTCACGGCAGACGAAGTGCCCGACGTGGGGCGCCTGCACATCACCACCCACCTCAACAGCGCGCTCATGCAGTCCTCGCCCGTGAGCGACCTGATCTTCAGCCTGCCCGAGACCATCGCGCACTTCTCGCGCTGGTACTGCTTCAACGCCGGCGATGTGCTGCTGACGGGCACACCGGCCGGCGTGGGGGCCGGGCGCAAGCCCCCGGTGTTCATGAAGGCGGGCGACGTGATCGAGGTCGCCATCTCCGGCATCGGCACGCTGCGCAACACCCTGGTGGCGGCGCGCTGACGAAGGCGCTTCAGCCGGGTTCGCCCGGCGATGCCGCCGTCTCCCCGTCGTGCAGCGTGGCCAGCGTGAGTTCGCGCAGCCAGATGTTGCCGCCATCGGCGTGCGCGCGGTCGTGCCATTGCTGGCGCACCGAAAACGGCGGCACCTCGAACGGCAGTTGCGCCGAGCGCAGCTGGTCGCGCGAGGCCATCATGGCCTGGCCGAGCCGGCACGGCACGGTGAGCACCAGGCGCGATTCGCTCAACAAGGCCGACAGGCCCAGGGAGTGCGCGGCCGTCAGCACCACCTTGCGCCGCGCCAGCAGGTCGGCCGCCATCAGCGTGGACTGCAGGGCCGCATCGCTGGCGCCGCTGGGCCGGTAGGCCAGGTGTTCGGCGCCGAAGTACTCGTCGAAGCTCATGCGCTCGGAGCGGATGTGGTGGTCCACGTGCATGAGCGCGAAGAAGGTCTCGTCGAACAGGTGCTGCGCATGGAAGCCCGCGCCCATGGGCGCCCAGCTGCCGATCGCCAGGTCGACGCCGCCGTCCGCCATCAGGTGGCGCGTTTCTTCCGGCGAGGTGCCGATGATCTCGAACTGCACATGCGGCGCCTGCGCGCGCGCCGCCGACATCAGGCGCGGCAGCACCACCAGCTGCCCCACGTCGTTCATGGCGATGCGGAACAGGCGGTCGCTGGTGGCGGGATCGAAACGCCGCACCTGGTCCAGCGCCTGGTTGAACTTGGCCAGGCCTTCTTCGACCAGGCCGATGAGCTGCTTGGCCATGGGCGTGGGCACCATGCCCTTGGGCGTGCGCACGAACAGCGGGTCGTCGAAGCGCTCGCGCAGGCGCTTGAGCGCGTTGCTCACGGCCGACTGCGTCATGCAGACCTTTTCACCGGCGACGGTCACGCTGCCGGTGACGTAGATGGCCTGAAAGACAAGGAACAGGTTCAGGTCGACGGTGTTGATGTTCATGGGTGGGGGCAGTGTAGGCAGGCTGGCGCGCGCGTCCATTGGGGAAAGCCACGAAGGCCACGGCGGCCATTTCGCGGCGACATGGCGCCCATCACGACTATTTGTTGGACGGCCTCGCGGCGCGCTGCCAAAGTCTCGCGCATGAGCTTCACCATCACGCTGCATCCGGCCGACCAATCCTTTGCCTGTGGTCCCGGCACCGACATCCTGCGCGCCGGCCTGGCCAGCGGCGTGGCCATGCGCTACAGCTGCCGCTCGGGCGTGTGCCGCACCTGCCGGGGCCGCCTCGTGTCGGGCCAGGTGGACTTCGGCGACGTGCACCCGCACTACCTGTCCGACGAAGAAAAGGCGCAGGGCCATGTGCACCTGTGCTGCGCGCGCCCGCTGACGGACTGCAGCTTCGAGATCGAACCCTTCGACCCCCACCTGGTGCCGGCGCGCACGCTGCCGGTGCGGGTGCTGCGCATGGAGCGGCTCGCACCCGACGTGATGCGCCTGCTGCTGGGAACGCCACCGAACGAGCCCCTGAACTGGCGCGCCGGCCAGTACCTCGAGATCGTGCTCGGCGACGGGCTGCGGCGCTGCTACTCCATGGCCAGCGCACCGCGCGCCGGTGGCCGGCGGCAGATCGAGCTGCACATCCGCCACATGCCCGGCGGCCGCTTCACCGACCACGTGTTCGGGCAGTTGCGCGAACGCGACCTGCTGCGCGTGGAGGCGCCCCAGGGCAGCTTCTTCCTCGACGCGCAGAGCGAAAAACCCGTGGTCATGCTCGCCTCGGGCACCGGCTTCGCGCCCATCCAGGCCATGGTGGAAGACAGCCTGGCCCAGGGCCTGCGCCGGCCCATCGACGTGTACTGGGGCGGCCGCCGGCGGATCGACCTCTACCTCGACGCGCAGGCGCGCCAATGGGCCGCCGAGCACCCCCACATCCGCTACGTGCCGGTGCTCAGCGAAGCGGGCGACGACCCCGCCTGGACCGGTCGCACCGGCTTCGTGCACCGCGCCGTGCTGCAGGACCACCCCGACCTGTCGCGGCACCAGGTGTATGCCTGCGGCGCACCGGCCATGGTGGACGCGGCCCGCCGCGACTTCGGCGAGGCCGGCCTGCCGGCCAACCAGTTCTTCGCCGATGCCTTCATCTCCGAGGCCGACCGCCGGCCGGCCCCGCACTGACCTTCAACCGAGAGAGAGACCCATCGCCATGATCGCTGGATTCGTCCCCGACAACTGCCGCGTCGAACCGCCCGCGCGCCACTCCGTGCTCAAGCCTTTGTGCCTGAGCCACGGCACGCTGGAGTGCTTCAACCTCGCGGCCTCGCGCCGCTTCTACGAAGAGTTCCTGGGGCTCGAATGCGCGCGCCACGCCAAGCCCGCGATGTCGATCCGCCTGGGCATGCGCTTCCATGTGGTGTGCGTGGAGGTGGGCGACCAGATCCACCCCTGCAACGTGCTCAACCACTGGGGGCTGGACGTCGCCTCGCGCGACGAGGTGGACCACGCGCACGCGCTGGCGCTGCGGTTCAAGGACACCTACGGCATCCGCCAGGTGCTCCCCATCCAGGACATGCACGGCGTGTACTCGTTCTACTTCGAAGACCTCGACCACAACTGGTGGGAGATCCAGTACTACGAGAATGGCTTCGTGCACGACGACTACTTCGATTTCGGCGACCGCTTCGACATGACCCCCTCTGAGGAAACCCGCGCATGACCACCGTGAACGTCACCCCGTTCGAGATCCAGTTCCGCACCCGCGACGGCCTGCTGCTGCGCGCTGACGTCTACCTGCCGCCCGGCGGGCAGGGCGCGTTTCCCACGCTGCTGGCCGCTTCGCCGTACCAGAAGTCCCTGCGCCGCCTGCCCGCCATGGGCGTGTTCCCCTTCATCGAATACGGCCCCATCCAGCTGTACCTGGACCACGGCTACGCCTACGTCATCCTGGACCTGCCGGGCTCGGGCGTGTCCGAAGGCATCTGGGACCCGTGGTCCAAGGCCGAAGGCGAGGCCACGCACGACGCGATCGAACACATCGCCACCCAGCCCTGGTCCAGTGGCCGCATCGGCATGATCGGCCAGTCCTACTACGCCATGAGCCAGTGGAACGCCGCGCGCACGCGCCCGCCGCACCTCACCACCATCGTGCCGTACGACGGCTCGTGCGACCCCTACCGCGACTTCCTGTACCACGGGGGTGTGCCCATCCAGGGCTTCCTGGGTTCGTGGCTGATCGGTTCGGTGCTGCTGCAGCACACCGCCGAAGGGCACGACGTGCGCGGTGGCGCGCGCCACGAGGTGCTGCCCGACGTGTTGTCGCACACGCTGGACGATGGGTGGCACCGCCGCCGCGCCGCCTTCTGGGAGCTCGGGAACATCGACATCCCGGTGTTCTCCATCGGCGTCTGGGGCAAGGCCTCGCTGCACCTGCGCGGCAACGTCAACGGCTTCAACGGTGTGCGCGGCCCGCGCCGCCTGCTCATCACCGAGCCCGACACCTTCCACAAGGCACAGCACTATTTCGCCGAAGAGGCCCTGCACCGCGAGGAGCTGCTGCCCTGGTACGACCACCACCTCAAGGGTGTGGACAACGGCGTCATGGACCAGGCGGCGGTGCGTTACTTCGTCAACGGGCGCGGGCGCTATGCGAGCACCGACGCCTGGCCACCGGCCGACGCGGCGCCGCGCGCTTTCTACCTCAGCGGCGCGCGCAGCGGCGTGGTGAACTCGCTCAACGACGGCTCGCTGACGGATGCCGTGCCGGCCGAGGCCACCGCCACCACCGCATGGACCTACCCCGACGAACAGTGGGTGGCCGGGGTGACCACCTTCGTCAATGGCGCGCCCGACCACGTGGCCCGCGTCAACACCTTCACCACGGTGCCGTTCGAGAAGGAAAACGAGTTCACCGGCCAGGGCACCCTGGTGTTGCACGCCTCGTCCGACCAGACCGACTTCGACGTCTTCGTCAAGCTGAGCCTGCTGCCCGCGCCGGGCCGCCCCGGGCCCGCCCGCAAGATGAGCCAGGGCTGGCTGCGCGCCTCGCACCGGCGCGAGGACCCGGCGCTGACGCAGGAGCTGCGCCCCTTCCACACCCACGACCAGGTCGAGCCCGTGGCGCCGGGCCAGGTGGTGGAGCTGCGCATCGAACTCATGCCCATGGGCTTCGTCGTGCAGCCCGGCGAGCGCCTGCGGCTGGAGATCACGAACAACGACTCCACGATGATCGACCAGCCGATGACGCACTGGTATGGACAGAAGGTCGGCACCGACACCTACCACCACGACCGGCTGCACCCGTCGCGGCTGCTGCTGCCGCAGCGGGCGGCCAGCAGCCCCTGATTCAGCCGCCGCGCGCCATCGCCAGCACCGCGCGCGCCTGCGCCGCATCCACCGCCCCGGGCGTGTCCGAGGTCCAGGCGACGAAGCTGTCGGGCCGCACCAGCACCAGGCGGGCCTCGTAGCGCGCGGCCTCGCCGGTCCGGGTGTCTTCCACCACGTTCAGCGGCAGCGTCAGGGCGGCCGCGGCATCGCGGAACGCCTGCGCTTCAGCGGCGCTGGCGCCCAGCGCGATCAGGGTGTAGCCCGGCCCGAAGGCCTCGTACACGTTGCGCCCGGAGGACAGGACCGCCGGCGCGATGTGGTGGCCGGCCCGCGCGACGAACTGGTGCGAGCCCACCGAGCTCGGGCCTTGTCCGCTGCCGTTGGGCTGCACCACGGGCGAGCCTTCGTAGTTCGGCTCGAAGGCGTGCACCTCGCCCACCGCGCCTTTCGCGCGCGCCTGCCAGGCGGCGTCGAACCGCGCCTGGTCGACGGCTGGGTCGTGCGTCTCCAGGAACTCGCGGTCGGTGTCGATCGACTTGGCGATGAAGTCGCGGATCGTGGAGCCGAACACCGGGCGGCGTTCCGCGTCGTAGGAGTCCAGCAGCTCCCCGCCGCCCCAGCCCTGCAGCGTGGACGCCAGCTTCCAGCCCAGGTTGCGCGCGTCCTCCAGGCCGGAGTTCACGCCATAACCCCCGTAAGGCGGGTGGCTGTGGGCGGCGTCGCCCGCGATGAAGACGCGGCCCTGGCGGTAGGTGTCGGCCAGCATGAAGCGCAGGTCCCAGAAACCGATGTGCTCGAACTCGACCTCGAACGGCGCACCCACGGCTTCGTGCAGGTAGGCCGCGAAGTCGAAGTTGTCCTTGGTGGTGCCCGGGGGCACCGGCGCGTGGAAGAACCAGGTGCTGCCCAGGTCCACCCGGCCGAAGAATTTCCAATACCCCTTGAGGCCCGGCTGCAGCACGTTGTAGTAGGACTTGCCGGGGTAGCGCTTGAGCAGCTCGTGCAGCCCTTCGGACTTGAACACCAGCAGCACCATCATGCGGTCGTGGTCGGTGCGGGTCTGGGTCATGCCGGCCTTGTCGCGGATCACCGAGCGCGCGCCGTCGCAGCCCACGGCATAGGCCGCGCGCAGCTGCCGGCGGCCCGAGCCGCCGCGCTCTACCACGCTCACCGTCACGCCGTCGGCGTCCTGCTGCACGTCCTCGGCCTCCCAGCCGTACAGGGTGTGCACGCTGGGCAGCTCGGCCACGCGGCGGCGCAGCACGGCCTCGGTGGCGTACTGCGGCAGCCGCTCGTTGCCGGTGAAGTAATAGGGCTTGACCAGGTCGCGCTGCAGCCAGTCGTAGTGCGGCCCCAGCAGGGTGCCGTAGGCCGTCAGGCCGCCGATGCCGTACTCCGGCGGAATGGTGCGCGCGGCGCGCAGCGCCGGCTCCGCGCCCCAGGCGTGGAAGTGCTCCATGGTGCGCTGGGTCAGGTTCTGGCCCTTGGGGATCGGCTGCGGATGCGGGTAGCGCTCCACCACCACGCAGCGCACGCCGCGCTGGCCCAGCTCGATCGCCAGGCCCGTGCCCACCGGGCCGCCACCGACGATGACCACCTCGGTGTCGAACGTGCTGTCGGCCTTGTTGCTGTGTTTGCTCATGTGTGGCTCTTCTCTCTGTTCTCTCTTACTCGGCGGTGATGCCCTGGGCCTTGATCAGGCTGGCCCAGCGCTGGGCGTCGGTGGTCATCAGCTGCTGGAACGCCTCCGGGGTGGAGTGGGCGGGCGTCATGCCCTGGGTCTCGAACGCGGTCGCGATCGCGGGCTGCGCCAGGATGTCGCGCAGCTCCTTGTTCAGCTGGTCGATCAGCGCGCGCGGCGTGGCCGCGGGCGCCAGCACGCCGTACCACATGTCCACGTTCAGGTTGCCCAGGTTCAGGCTGCTGAGCGGCGGCACGTCGGGCAGCAGCGGGTTCGCCTGGCTCGAGCTGATGGCCAGCGCCTTGAGCTTGCCCGCCTTGATGTGCTGCAGCGCCACGTGGATCGGCAGGAACATCAGTTCGATCTGCCCGCCCAGCAGGTCCGTCACGGCCGGCGCCGTGCCCCGGTAGCCGATGTGCGTGATGGAAATCTTGGCGCGGTTCTTCAGCAGCTCCATCGCCAGGTGGTGCGGCGTGCCGGCACCGGGCGAGCCGTAGTTGAGGGCGCCGGGGCGCGCGCGGGCGCGCTCCAGCAGGCCCTTGAGCGAATCGATCTTGGTGTTGGGGTGGGTCACCAGCAGCAGCTGGCCCCAGCTCGTGAGCGAGACGGCCGCGAGGTCCTTGACCGGGTTGAAGCCCGCGTTCGGGTACAGCGCGGCGTTCATCACCAGCGTGTTGACGCTCACCAGCAGCGTGCTGCCGTCCGGCGTGGCGCGCACGACTTCCTGGGTGCCGATGTTGCCGGAGGCGCCGGCCTTGTTCTCGACGAAGAAGGGCCGTTTCAGGCGCTCGGCCAGCTGGGGCGCGATCTGGCGCGCGATCAGGTCGATGCCGGTGCCGGGGGTGAACGGCACCACCAGGCGCACCGGTCCGTTGGCCGGGCCCTGGGCCCGCACGAAAGGCGCGGCCACCGTGGCCAGGCCACCGAGCACGAGGCTTCGGCGCAGCGGGGAGGGGGGAAGGATGGCGGGAGGGGTTTTCATGGTGCAGTCTCCATTGATGAGGGAGAATTACAGCAACACCTTTGACATTCATCAAACGGAAGATTTTGAACAACTCTTCAAGAAAATTGATCAATGTGGGCAGCCGGCAGCTCCAGGCCTTTCTGGAGGTGGCGCGCCTGCGCAGCTTCGCCAAGGCGGCCGAACAGGTGCACCTGTCGCCCTCGGGCATGAGCATGCTGGTCAAGGAACTCGAAGACCAGGTGGGCGCGCGCCTGTTCGACCGCACCACGCGCTCCGTCACGCTCACCGACGCAGGGCGCCGCCTGCAGCCGGTGGCCGAGCGCATCGTGGCCGAGCTGCGCGCCATCGACGACGTGATCGGCGGCACCGAGGCGGCCGTGCGCTCGCGCATCGATGTGGCGGCCACGCCCATGGTCTCGGCCAGCCTGTTGCCGGAGGTGATCAGCGCCTTCAACCAGAGCCACCCCCAGGTGCAGATCCACCTGGCGGACGTGGACGTGAGCGTGGTGCGCCAGCGCATCCTGGAGGGTGAGGCCGACATCGGCCTGGGCTTC
Organism: Hydrogenophaga sp. FW305-3-2-15-A-LB1; assembly: GCF_058787875.1. Taxonomy (NCBI): domain Bacteria; kingdom Pseudomonadati; phylum Pseudomonadota; class Betaproteobacteria; order Burkholderiales; family Comamonadaceae; genus Hydrogenophaga; species Hydrogenophaga sp. FW305-3-2-15-A-LB1. The sequence continues at coordinate 41,611 of NZ_JBYTAE010000013.1, forward strand.
TTCATCAAGCCCGCCGTGGGCCTGCAGCGCCAGCCGCTGTGCAAGTTCCGGCTGATGCGCATCAGCCCGCCGGGCAAGGGCGCGGGCGGCCTGGGGCCCAGCCAGACCTGGAGCAGCCTGGCGGAGCTGCCGCTCATCAGCCTGCCGGTCGACAACCCGATCCAGGCCGTGATCGAAAAACACCTCGCGCGCATCGGGCGCGCGCACGAGGAGCGGCCGCGCATGAACCTGATCGGCACGCTGATCGCGATGGTGCGCGCCGGCCGAGGCCACGCCATCGTGCCGTCCTTCGCGCTGGAGGACTGCCTGCGCCAGGGGCTCAAGGTGTCCATGCTCAGCAACCCCACGGTGCACATCGAGCTGCACGTGGTGTCGCTGCGCGGCACGCAGCCCAAGCTGGCGGCCACGGCCTTCGCGTCTGCCGTGAAGAAGGCGGCCTCGCGCCTGCCCGGTTAGGCTTTGCGAGGGCGCACGGTGCGCGCCGGTTGCCGCGCCACCTCGCGCAGCGCGTCCAGCAGGCCGTCCACCGCCGCGAAGCCGAGCGCGTCCTTGCGCCAGTACATGGTCATGGCGCTGGGCGTCTCCAGCAACAGCGGCAGGCGCTTGAGCATCTTCCAGCGCTCGGGCAGCTCGATGGCGCGCTCGGAGACCACGGCCACCATGTCGCTTTCCGCCACCAGCGCGATGGTGGCGAGCAGGGAGTTCGACTGCACGCTCGCGCCCGGGATCGTGCGGCCGGCGGCCGAGAGCGCCGATTCGAGCAGGTCGCGCGCGGGGATGTCGCGCGTCCAGACCACCCAGCGCTGGGCCAGCAGGTGCGACCACTGCAGGGACTTGCGCTGCGCCAGCGGGTGGTCCGGCCGCACCGCGAAATGCAGCCGCTCCTCGTAGAGCACCTCCGAGGCGATGCCCGGGTCGTGGTACTTGGCCGCCGGCCGGCCCACCGCGATGTCGATCTCGCGCTGCGTGAGCTGCTGGAACAGCCGGTCCATCGGCGCCTCGACCAGCTCCACGCTCGCGTTGGGCATGCGGGCCAGCAGCGACAGCACCGCCTGCGGCACCACGCCCGCGATGGTGGCGCCCGAGGCGCCGATCACCGCGCGGCCGCTGCCGCCGTCGCGCAGCGCGGCCATCTCTTCCCGCGCGCGGTCGAGCTCGTTGCCGATGTGCACCGCGAACTCGCGCAGGATCTGGCCGTGGGCGGTGGGGCGAAGCCCGCGCGCGTGGCGTTCGAACAGCGTCAGCCCAATGTCGGCCTCCAGCTCCTTGAGCCATTTCGAGAGCGCGGGCTGCGTCATGTGCAGCCGCTCGGCGGAGTGGCTGATGTTCTGCGTCTCCGCCAGGCTGACCAGGATCTGCAGGTGCCGCAGGCGCAGTCGATTCGTCCAGTCCATGGGCCGTCCTGCTATGTTCAAAAAGTTATGGATGAGAGCAATTCACCATTTTACGAGGCATGGCATCGGGCCAATACTCGACACCTTCAAGAACAGGAGACAAGACCATGATTCGCCGAAGCCTTCTGGCCTGCGTCGCGCTGTCCGCCATTGCCATGGCGGTGCAGGCCCAGGACACCTACCCGTCCAAGCCCATCAAGTTCGTCGTGGGCTACTCGCCCGGCGGCTCCAACGACATCCTCGCGCGCATCGTCGCCAAGCGCCTGGGCGACAGCCTGGGCCAGCCGGTGGTGGTGGAGAACCGCCCCAGCACCGGCGCCATCGTGGGCGCGGTGGTGACCAAGCAGGCCGCACCCGACGGCTACACGCTGATGATCGGCGCCAGCGGCCCGCTGGTGATCAACGCCGCCACCTATGCCAACCTGCCGTACTCGCCGCAGAAGGACTTCATCCCGATCTCCACGATCGCGACCTTCCCGCTGATCGTCTCGGTCAAGGCGGACTCGCCGTTCAAGTCCATGCCCGACCTGGTGAAGTACACCAAGGAGAACCCGCAGCTCTCCAACTACGCCTCCAGCGCCTCCACCTTCCAGCTCGCCACCGAGCTGCTGAAGGAGCGCACCGGCATCCAGTCGCAGCACGTGCCCTACAAGGGCAGCGGCGACTCGATGAAGTCCGTGGCCGGCGGCGAGACCACCTTCAGCATGCTCGACCCCGGCCCGGCGGCCGGCGCCATCAACGGCAAGCTGGTGCGGGGCCTGGCCGTGTCCTCCGACGTGCGCAACCCGTCCTTCCCCGACATCCCCACGCTCAAGGAGCAGGGCATCGACCTGAGCATCCAGTTCTGGATCGGCCTGTTCGCGCCCGCCGGCACGCCCGCGCCCATCGTGAAGCTGCTGGAGCGTGAAGTGGCCAAGGCGGTGCAGCACCCGGAGACGCTCAAGAGCATGGCCCAGCTGGGCCTGACGCCGGCCTCCAGCACCTCGGAAGCCTTCACCCGCCAGATCGCGCAGGAGATCCCCACCTGGACCGAGGTCGCGCGCAAGAACAACATCAAGGCCGATCAGTGAGCATGAGCGAGATCACCTACCGCGCGCCGCGCCTGTTCATCGGCGGGCAGTGGCGCGCGGGCAGCGCCGAGACCCGCAGCCCGGTGATCAACCCCGCCACCGAAGCCGTGCTCGACGAGCTGACGCACGCCTCGGCGCGCGACCTCGACGACGCGCTCGCGGCGGTGGCCCAGGGCTTCAAGGTCTGGCGCGCCACGCCCGCGGCGGCGCGCCAGCGCGTGCTGCTGCAGGGCGTGCAGAACCTGCGCGCGCAGCGCGAGGCCATCGCGCGCCTGCTCACGCTGGAGCAGGGCAAGCCCCTGGCCCAGGCGCGCATGGAAGTCGATGTGGCGGCCGACATGGTGCAGTGGTACGCCGAGCAGGCCAAGCGCGTCTACGGCCGCATCCTGCCAGCGCCGCAGCCGGGCGCCGACTACGAGGTGCGCAAAGAGCCGGTGGGCCCCTGCCTGCTGATGTCGCCCTGGAACGTGCCCGTGATCCTCGCCGCGCGCAAGCTCGGCGGCGCGCTCGCGGCGGGCTGCTCCTGCATCCTCAAGCCGCCCGAGGAAACCCCGGCCTCGGTCGCGAAGATGGTCGAGTGTTTCATCGAAGCCGGCGCGCCCGATGGCGTCATCAACCTCGTCTTCGGCGTGCCGGCCTTCGTGTCCTCGCACCTCATCGCGTCGGACGTGATCCGCAAGGTGTCCTTCACCGGCTCGGTGGCGGTGGGGCAGGGCCTGGCCCGCCTGGCCGCGCCCGGCCTCAAGCGCCTCACGCTGGAACTCGGCGGCCACTCGCCGGTGATCGTGTTCGATGACGCCGACGTGGACGCCGTGGCGCGCCAGCTGGTCGCGGCCAAGTTCCGCAACGCCGGCCAGCTCTGCCACGCGCCCACGCGCTTCTTCGTGCAGCGCGGCGCCTACGCGCGCTTCGTCGACACCTTCGCGGCCGCCGCTTCGCAACTGCGCGTGGGCGACGGCCTGGCCGAGGGCACCGACATGGGGCCGCTGGCCAACGGCCGGCGCCTGGGCGCGATCCGCGAGCTCGTCGATGCGACACGCACCGAAGGCACGCTGGTGGCCGGCGGCGAGCGCGTGGGCGAGCAGGGCTACTTCCACCAGCCCACCGTGTTCGCCGACGTGAACCCCGATGCCAAGGCCATGCGCGAGGAGCCCTTCGGCCCGGTCGCGCTGATCCGCGCCTTCGACACGCCCGCGCAGGCCATCGAGCTGGCCAACGCCACGCGCTACGGCCTGGGCTCCTACGTGTTCACCGACTCCGCGCGCCTGCAACGCCAGATGATCGCCGACCTGGAGGTGGGCAGCGTCGCCATCAACAGCACCGTCGTCACCGTCGCCGAGGCGCCGTTCGGCGGCGTGCGCGACAGCGGCTACGGCTACGAGAGCGGCGAAGAGGGCCTCGACAGTTACCTCCACACCAAGTTCGTCAACCGCAGCTATTCCGCATGAGCCCCGTTTCCCCGACCCCTTTCACCGTGCGCGACGGCGTGTACGACGTGCTGCGCCAGTTCGGCGTGGACACCATCTTCGGCAACCCGGGCTCCACCGAGCTGCCCATGTTCCGCGACTTCCCCAGCGACATCCAGTACGTGCTGGGCCTGCAGGAAGCCGTGTGCGTGGGCATGGCCGACGGGTATGCCCAGGCCACCGGCAAGGTCGGCTTCGTCAACCTGCACTCGGCCGCCGGCGTGGGCCACGGCATGGGCAACCTCTACACGGCGTTCAAGAACCGCACGCCGCTGGTGGTCATCGCGGGCCAGCAGTCGCGCTCGATCCAGCCGCTGGACGCCTACCTGGCCTCGGAGCGCGCCACCGAGCTGCCGCAGCCGTACGTGAAATGGAGCATCGAACCGGCGCGCGCGCAGGACGTGCCCCAGGCCATCGCCACCGCCTGCCGCCGCGCGCTGCAGGCGCCTTGCGGCCCGGTGCTGGTCTCCGTGCCCTCGGACGACTGGGACCAGCCCGCCGAGCCGGTGGTGCAGCGTGCCATGAGCCGGCGCACGGCGCCCGAACCGCAGGCCATCGCCGCGCTGGCGCAGGCGCTCGCGGCCTGCGAGCGGCCGGTGTTCGTGGCCGGCGCGGAAGTGGACCGCACCGGGGCCTGGGACGGCATCGTCGCCCTGGCCGAGCGCCACGGCGCCAAGGTGTTCAACGCGCCCATGTCGGCGCGCGCGGGCTTCCCCGAGGACCATGCGCTGTTCCACGGTTTCCTGCCCGCGGTCAAGGCGCAGATCGTGCAGAAACTGGCCGGCCACGACCTGATCGTGGTGATCGGCGCGCCGGTGTTCACCTACCACGTGGAAGGCGACGGCCCGCACCTGCCCGACGGCGCCACGCTGTGGCAGCTCACCGAAGACCCCGATGCCGCCGCGCGCTCGCCGGTGGGCACCTCGGTGGTGGGCGACGTGGCGCTGGCGCTGCAGGCCCTGCAGGGCGCGCAACCGCAGCGCGCGCGCACCCCGCCGCCGGCCTGGGTGCGCGAAGCCCGCGCCGAACCGGGCGCGCCGATCCAGGTGGCCTTCCTGCTGCAGACCATCGCGGAACTGCGCTCGCCCGACGACGTGATCGTGGAAGAGGCGCCCACCGCCCGCGTGGTGATGCACCAGCACCTGCCCATCCTGAAGCCGCGCTCCTTCTTCACCATGGCCAGCGGTGGCCTGGGCCACAGCATGCCGGCCGCCGCCGGCATCGCCCTGGCCTGGCGCGAGCGCCGCGTGATCGCCATCATCGGCGACGGCTCCAGCATGTACTCGATCCAGACGCTGTGGACCGCCGCGCAGCTCGGCCTGAACATCAGCTTCGTCGTGGTCAACAACCGCCGCTACGGCGCGATGAAGCGCTTCGGCGGCGTGCTCGGTTTCCCGGCCGGCGCCGTGCTGCCGGGCACCGACCTGCCGGGCATCGACTTCGTCGCGCTGGCGCAAGGGCATGGCGTGCCCGGCGAACGCGTGGAAGACCCCGGCCAGTTGCACGCGGCCTTGAAAGCGTCCCTCGCCTCGAGAGGCCCCTCGCTCGTGGAAGTGCGGGTCGCCTGAACAACCACCACCAGGAGACAAGACGATGAACCCCAACCTCCGCCGACGAAGCTTCGTGGGCGCGGCCCTCGCCGCCGGCGCCGCGCCCCTGGCCTTCGCCCAGGCCGGCCCCTACCCCAACCGGCCGGTCCGCATCTTCGTCGGCTACGCCGCCGGTGGCGCGGTGGACACCATGGCGCGCATCGTCGCGCAGCGCCTCACCACCGCGCTGGGCCAGTCCGTCATCGTGGAGAACCGCGCCGGCTCGGCCGGTCTGCTGGCGGCCGACACGGTAGCCAAGGCGCCGGCCGATGGCTACACGCTGCTGCACGGCGAAAGCGCGCTGCTCATCGCACCGCAGCTGCAGAACCAGACCTCCTCGCTGGACCCGATCAAATCGCTCGTTCCCGTGGCCGGCCTGTTCCAGTCGCGCCTGCTGCTGGTGGCCAACAACGACGTGAAGGCCAGCAACCCGGCCGAGTTCCTCGCGCTGGTCAAGGCCAACCCGGGCCGCTTCACCTACGGCACCTCGGGCATCGGCACCGTGCACCACCTGGGCGTGGAGCTGTTCAAGTCGCGCACCAAGACGCACCTGCTGCACATCCCCTACCGCGGCGCGTCGCAGCTCGTCACCGACGTGATCAATGGCCAGTTGCAGTTCGGCGTGGTGAGCGCCGCGGCCGGCGTGCCGCAGGTGCGCAGCGGGCGCGTGAAGGCCATCGCCATGTTCAGCTCGACCCGCCTGGCCGGCGCGGACGACATCGGCACCCTGGCCGAGGTGGTGCCGGGGTTTCACGTCGCGCCCCGCCAGATGCTGCTGGCGCCGGCCGGCACGCCGCAGGCCGTCATCGACCGCCTGAGCGCGGCCGTGGGTGAGCTGCTGGCCACGCCCGAAGCGGCCAGCGCCGCCGCCGCGCAAGGCGTCACCACCGCCTACCTGGCGCCGGGCCCGCTGGCGGCCGACGTGAAGCGCGAGTACGCGGAGTGGGGCCGGGTCATCAAGGCCCAGGGCATCTCGGCCGAATGAGCGCGCCGCGTCCCCGCATCGGCCTGATCGTGCCGCCGGCCCACGGGCGCGTGCCGCCCGATGCGCCCCTGCTGTACGGCGAGCGCTTCGACTTCATCGCGCGCGGCCTGGGCATCGACGGTGTGTCGCCCCGGGGCTTCGCGCCCGTGGTGAACCAGATCGTCGATCACGCCCGCGCCCTGCGAGCGGACGGCGCGCAGGCGATCTCGCTCATGGGCACCTCGCTCAGCTTCTACCAGGGCCCGGCCTTCACCGACCAGCTGCGCGACGCCATGCAGCAGGCCACGGGCGTGCCCTGCACCACCATGAGCCACGCCGTCGTCTCGGCGCTGCAGGCCCTGGGTGTGCAGCGCGTGGCGGTGGCCACCTCGTACATCGACGAGCTCAATCAGCGCCTGGTTGTTTACCTCGGCGCCCTGGGCTTCGAGGTCACCGCCATCGAAGGCCTGGGCATCGAGCCGGTGGGCGGCGCGGCCGAGGTCTCCACCGAACGCCTGGTCGCGCTGAGCCGAAAGGTGCACGCCCAGGCGCCTGGCGCGCAAGGCATCTTCATGTCCTGCGGCGGCCTGCTCACGCTCGACGCCATCGCCGTGCTGGAAGAGCAGCTCGGCCTTCCCGCCATCGGCAGCTCGCCCAGCGGTTTCCGGGACGTGGTGCGCGCGGCGGGCGAAGACCCACGCAGCCGCACCGCCGGCGGCCGCCTGTTCACCCTGGCCTGAACTCCACCCTTCGCCCATGAAAATCATCCGCATCACCGCCACCGCGCTCCACATCCCCTTCACGCTCGACGTGCCCGGCGGCGGCCAGCACCAGGAGGCGCTCGGCTGCTGCGTCGTCGAGGTCGAGACCGACGAAGGCCTGATCGGCCACGGCCTGACCGCGATCACGCAGGAGAAGGTGGCCGAGTCCATCATCACCCACGTGCTCGCGCCGGCCCTCATCGGCACCGACCCGCTGGCGCACGAGGCGCGCTGGGAGCAGATGTACTGGCTCACCGCCTCGCGCGGCCAGACCGGCTACGCGCAGCACGCCATCGCCGCCATCGACGTGGCGCTGTGGGACATCAAGGGCAAGGCGCTCAAGCAGCCGATCTGGCGCCTGCTCGGCGCGGCGCGCAAGGAGCTCGACATCTACGCCACCTTCGGTTTCGAGTTCCTCGACATCGACGGCCTGCGCGGCGCGGTCAAGTCCCTGGCCACCGAAGGCGTGGAGCACCTGAAGATGGTGGTGGGCTTTCGCGCGCTGCCGCGCCGCGAGAGCCGCAGCCTCATGTCGGTCATCAAGGAGGACGCCAAGCGCGTGCACGCGGTGCGCGAGGCCGCGGGCGACGAGGTCTCGCTCTACATCGACGCCAACTGCGGCCTGGACGCGTACCACGCCGAGCGCCTGATCCGCCTGACCGCCGACTGCAACCTCGGCTTCTTCGAAGAACCGATCACGCAGAACGACGTGCTGGCCATGGCCGACCTGCGCGCGCGCACCGGCATGCCGCTGACCTGCGGCCAGAACGAAGGCCTGGCCTACCGCTTCCGCGACTGGCTGATGGCGCGCAGCGTGGACTTCGTGCAGCCCAACGTGGTCATCACCGGCGGCTTCACGCAGTGCGTGCGCATCGCCGCGCTGGCCAACGCCTTCAACGTGTCCATCACCAGCGGCGGCGCCTACCCGCTGCACAACATGCACCTGCAGGCCGGCGTGGGCAACGGCACCAAGGTCGAGTGGCACCTGCCGGTGGTGGCCATGATGAAGCGCCTCTACCAGGGCTTCCCCGAGCCCGTGGGTGGCCGCATCAGCATGTCGGAAGCGCCGGGCCTGGGCTTCGACCTGATCCCCGGCGCCGTGCAGGCGCTGCGGGCCTGACCCCGTGGTCCTCAACCTCGACGACTTCGACGCCGCCGCGCGCTCGCGCCTGCCGCGCGCGCTCTACGGCTTCGCGGCCAACGGCTCGGAGCGCGGCGCCTCGGTGCTGGCCAACGAGCGCTCGTTCGAACGCTGGTCCTTCGTGCCGCGCACGCTGGTGGACGTGGCCTCGGTGAAGCAGGACACCACGCTGTTCGGCACCCCCTACGCCTCGCCCTTCGGCATCGCGCCCATGGGCGGCTGCGCGCTGTTCGCGCACCGCGCGGACCTCGCGCTCGCGCAGGGCGCGCGCGCCGGCGGCATCCCCTTCGTGCTCAGCGCCGCCTCCAGCGTGCCGCTGGAACAGGTGATGCAAGCCGCGCCGGGCAGCTGGTACCAGGGCTACATTCCCGGCGACGAAGCGCGCATCACCGCCTTGCTCGCGCGGTTGCGCAGCGCCCAGGTGGGCGTGCTCGTGGTCACCGTGGACGTGCCCATCGCCTCCAACCGCGACCGGCGCCTGGGCTTCACCATCCCGCTCAAGCCGCGCCTCTCGCTCGCCGTGGACGGCGTGCTGCACCCGCGCTGGCTGTGCGGCACTTTCGCGCGCACCCTGCTGGCCGACGGCATTCCCCGCCTGCCCAACTTCGGTGGCGAGGCCACAGGCCGACCCATCATCGCCACCCCCACGGCCGCCGCGCGCTCGGACCGCGACCGCTTCACCTGGGCGCACGTGGCCTTCATCCGCCGCCAGTGGGGCGGGGCGCTGCTCATCAAGGGCGTGCTCAGCGCCGACGACGCGCGCCTGGCCCGCGAGGCCGGTGTGGACGGCCTCATCGTCTCCAACCACGGCGGGCGCCAGCTCGACGGCGCGGCCGCGCCGCTGGACGTGCTGCCCGAGGTGCTGGACGCGGCGGGCGAGCTGCCGGTGTGCCTGGACGGTGGCATCCGGCGCGGCACCGACGCGCTCAAGGCCCTCGCGCTCGGCGCGCGCCTGGTCTTCGTGGGCCGGCCCATGCTCTACGCCGCCACCGTCGGCGGGCAGGCCGGGGTCGAGCAGGCGATCGGCATCCTGCAGAGCGAGATCCAGACCAGCCTGGCCCTGCTGGGCTGCACCCGCATCGACGAACTGCGGCCTTCCCACCTTCGAGCCCCATGACGAACACCCATTCCGCCCAGGTCCTGATCGTGGGCGGCGGCCCGGTCGGCCTCACGCTCGCCATCGACCTCGCGCAACGCGGCATCGACGTGCTGCTGGTGGAGCAGCGCCCGCGCGGCGAACGGCCCGAGGCCAAGTGCAACCACGTCTCGGCGCGCTCCATGGAGATCTTCCGCCGCCTCGGCGTGGCCAAGGCCTTGCGCGACACCGGCCTGCCGGCCGACCACCCCGCCGACGTGGCCTACCGCACCACCTTCACCGGCGACGAACTCTCGCGCATCCCCATCCCCTCGCGGCGCGACCGCTACACCGCCACGCAAGGCCCGGACACCGGCTGGCCCACGCCCGAGCCGCCGCACCGCATCAACCAGATCTACCTGGAGCCGGTGCTGTTCGAGCACGCGCTGGCCACGCCCGGCCTGCGCATCCTCACGCACACCCGCATCGAGGACCTCGCGCAGGACGACATGGGCGTGAGCGCCCAGGCCGTGGACCTCGGCAGCGGCGCCACGGTGACGCTGCGCGCCGACCACCTCATCGGCTGCGACGGCGGGCGCTCCCTGGTGCGCAAGAAGATCGGTGCCGCGCTGCACGGCGTGGAGGTGGTGCAGCGCGTGCAGTCCACCTTCCTGCGCGCGCCCGACCTGCTGCGGCGCGCTCAGCACCCGCCGGCCTGGGCCACCTTCTCGTACAACCCGCGCCGCAGCGGCAACGTGTACGCCATCGACGGCATCGAGAAATTCGTGCTGCACAACTACCTGCGCCCCGGCGAGACCGACTTCGAGTCGGTGGACCGCGACGCCTCGATCCGCACCATCCTCGGCGTGGGGGCCGACTTCGAGTACGAGGTGATCTCCAAGGAAGACTGGATCGGCCGCCGCCTCGTGGCCGACAAGCTGCGCGAGCGGCGGATCTTCATCTGCGGCGACGCCGCGCACCTCTGGGTGCCCATGGCCGGCTACGGCATGAACGCGGGCATCGCCGATGCCATGAACCTCTCGTGGCTGCTCGCGGGCCACCTGCAGGGCTGGGCCGGGCCGCGCGCGCTCGATGCCTACGAATCCGAGCGCCTGCCCATCACCGAGCAGGTGTCGCGCTTCGCGATGAACCATTCCATCGCGCTGCAGAAGGAACGCGAGAGTGTGCCGCCCGAGCTGGAGGCCGAAGGCCCGGCCGGTGAAGCCTTGCGCGCCGCCGCCGGCAAGACCCTGTACGACCTCAACGTGAAGCAGTACTGCTGCGCGGGCCTGAACTTCGGCTACTTCTACGACGCCTCGCCCCTGATCGTCCCCGACGGCGAAAGCCCGCCCGGCTACACCATGGACACCTTCACGCCGTCCACCGTGCCGGGCTGCCGCACGCCGCACGTGTGGCTGGGCGGCGGGCGCTCGCTCTACGACGCGATGGGCGATGGCTTCGCGCTCTTGCGCCGGGACCCGCAGGCCGATGCGAGCCCTTTGCTGGACGCCGCGAAGCAGCGCGGCCTGCCGCTGCGCCTGGTGGACCTGAGCCCGGCCGAGGCCACGGGCCTGTACCGCCACCGGTGGGTGCTGTCGCGGCCGGACCAGCATGTGGCCTGGCGCGGGGATGAACTGCCGGCCGATGCCCTGGCGCTGATCGATCGGGTGCGCGGCGCCTAGGGCGCTGGGCGGCCGCCGAGCCGCGTCAGGACTTCTTCGCCCTCGGGAAGTCCTTCGCCGACCGGGGATGGGCCCGCCGGTACTTCTGGTCCTGCAGCAGCGTCAGGAAAAGGTTGGCCCCCTTGGAGCACGTGCGGGACCGGACGGTGACGGCGCAGATGGTGGTCTTGAGCAGCACCGATTCGTCCCAGACCACCAGGGGCACCCGCGTAGAGACCAGCTGGGCGTACATGGTTGGCAGCAGACCGACGCAGTCGCCGGACGCGAGATGGAAAGCCACCGCTTCCAGGCTGTTGGCGGCGGGTCCCGGTGCATACCCGGACGAGTCGAGCAACTGGTCCACGAAAGGATGCGCGCGCATGACCAGGGGAACTGGCGCACCGCCTGGGTGCGAGAAACCTTGCCGCGCAAAAACGCGGTGCTCCTCGATGAAGAGTTCCTGGTAGTCCAGCGAGCGGTCATCGCCATACTGGCCGTGGATGGCCACCTCGACTTCCCCTTGCCGCAGCGCGCCCTTGAGTTGCCAGTAGGGCAGCACGGTGATCTCCGGGCGGATGTTGGGCGCTCTGACGCGCAAATCCTCCAAGGCCGCGGCGATGTCGAAGGCCGACGCCGTCATCAGGTGCTCGGTCACGCCGATGTAGAGCGGGCCGGACAGAACGCCCTGCACCGAATCGATGGCCGGCAAAACCCGGTCCAGGGCTTCCAGGGCGCGCGTGCCCGATTCCAGCGCCGCGATGCCGGCGGCCGTGAGCTCGAACCCTTTCGGCCCACGGTCGCAAAGCCGGACACCCAGCTTCTCCTCCAGCTCGCGGATGTGCCGGCTGATGGAGGCTTTGGAGAGGTGGACACGCTGCTCCGCCGCCGCGAAACCACGCGCATGCGCGGCCGCGCAGAACACGCGCAGGGAACGCAGGTCTCGCTCGTCGAACCTAGGGTTAGCCATGGCTTTTGGTATTGAAATATGGAACCACTGTGCAATATACGACATTGGCAAAACCATAGGGCGTCCCTACAGTCGCGCTGCCTGGGGTTCACCCCGCATCAGTTCACCTGACCAAAGCGACGATGACCAACGACAAGCTCCACCTCACCGCAGCGCCACGAACCGGCTACCCGACCCTGCTGTATTCAGAACTCCAGACGGACCTGACGGACTTCAAGGCAGACATCGCCATCCTGGGCATGCCCTATGGCATGGCGTACACGCCCAAGGGCTATGCCAATGACCAGACCAACGCGCCAGCGGCCATCCGGCAACTGACGGACCGGATCGTTCGCGCGCCGCACCACTACGACTTCGATATCGATGGCCCGTTGCTGCAGGGGCGAAGCGACATCCGGTTCGTGGACTGCGGCGATGTCCTGCCCAGCCTCAACCATCCACGGGAGCACTATGAAAAGTGCGAGGCCGCCATCGACCTCATGCTGGCGGGCGGCGCACTGCCCATCATCCTGGGCGGTGACCACGGCATCACCACCCCGGTCCTGCGTGGCTACCAGCGCCACGGCCCGATCACGCTCGTTCACATCGACGCGCACCTGGACTGGCGGCAAGAGGTCAATGGCGTCACGGAGGGTCTCTCGAGCCCCATTCGGCGGGCCTCCGAGATGGGGCATGTCGAAGACATCATCCAGATCGGGCTTCGCGCGCAGGGCAGTGGCCGTCCGGAAGACTTCCAGGCGGCGAAGGACCACGGGGCGACGCTGATCTCCGCCTACGAGCTTCACGACGTCGGCATGCAGGCCGTGCTGGACAGAATCCCCAGCGGTCGCAACTACTACCTCTCGATCGACGCCGACGGGCTGGACCCCACGATCATGCCGGCCGTCGATGGCCCGGCGCCGGGAGGGATGAGCTTTGTGCAGGCTCGCCAGCTGATCCACGGCCTGGTCAGGAAGGGGCGTGTGCGAGGGATGGACATCGTGGAGATCCAGCCCTCGAAAGACAACGCCAGCATGCTCACCTGTGTGACCGCGGGACGCCTGATCGTCAACCTCATTGGCGCCAGCATCGCTGCCGGCTACTTCGCCCGTGACCGCTGACACCGCCACCGCCGTGAAGCCCCTCATCCGTTTTGAGGGCGTGGAGAAGCGGTACGGGAATGCCGTCGTGCTGGACAACCTGCATCTTGACGTGCTCCCCGGGGAAAAGCTGTCGCTCATCGGCCCGAGCGGATCGGGCAAGACCACCATTCTTCGAATCCTGATGACGCTCGAGAAGATCGAGGGGGGTCATGTGTGGATCGAAGACAAGCCCCTGTGGCACATGGAAAAACGTGGCCAGCTCGTGGCGGCCGACGAACGCCATCTGGGGCGGATGCGCTCTCAGATCGGCATGGTGTTTCAGCACTTCAACCTGTTCCCGCACATGACGGCGAAGCAGAACGTCTCGAGGCCCCAGCAGATCGTGAAAGGCCTGTCCAGGCAGGCGGCGGACAAGGTCGCCGCCGAGCTGCTGGATCGCGTGGGCCTGGGTGCGAAGGCAGACAGCTACCCGGCGATGTTGTCCGGCGGGCAGAAGCAGCGGGTGGCCATTGCTCGCGCTCTGGCCATGCAACCCCGCATCATGCTTTTCGACGAAGTCACTTCGGCGCTGGACCCGGAGGTGGTGGACGAAGTTCTGCAGGTGCTCAGGGGAATCTCCCGGGAGAGCCGCATGACCATGTTGATGGTCACGCACGAGATGAACTTCGCCAAGGAGTTCTCTGACCGTGTGCTGTTTCTGGATGGCGGAAAGATCGTCGAGCAAGGGACGCCCCACCAGATATTCCACTCGCCCAGAGAGCCTCGCACCCAAACGTTCCTGAAGAAGATCGCCGCCGCAGGACTCCGAGTCGACTAGCAGCCCACCCCATGGAGAAAACAATGCTGAAAATCACCACACTCGCACTGACCGCCCTGGTCTCCCTCGCCCCTTTGTGGACCACCGCCATCGCGCAGCCGAAAGTCAAGGAGAAGGTCGCCGTTGCGCTCGCGCACGAGCCGCCGTACACCAACTACCAGGCCGGCGGCACGCTCAGCGGCGCCGCGCCTGAACTGCTCTTCAGGATCCTTCAGGATTTCGGCGTGAAGGAGCTGGAGCCCAAGGTGCTGGAGTTCGGCGCCATGATCCCGAGCCTTCAGGCGGGCCGCGTGGACGTGATCTCCACGGGCCTCTACATCAACCCCATGCGGTGCAAGGCCGTGCTCTTTTCCGAGCCGGATCTGTGCACGGCGGAAGGGTTCATCGTGGCCAAGGGCAACCAGAAGGCCATCAAGTCGTTCGCGGACGTGGCCGCCAACGACAGCATCCGGTACGGGGTGTGCGGCGGTTGTTCGGCGGAGAAACGCGCCATCGAGTCGGGTGTGCCGAGGAGCCGGATCACGATCGCCCCGGACCACCAGAGCGGCATCAAGATGCTGCTGGATGGCCGAATCGACGTGTACGCGGCACCCGATCTGGCGCTGCGGGCCGCGGCCACGGCCATGGGCGCCATCGACCGGTCCGAGATCCTGCAAGTGGCCGGCGAGCCGACGAAGTGCTCCGGCGTGGCCTTCCGGAACGATCAGCGAGAGCTGCGCGATCTGTTCGACCAGAAGCTCAAGGCGCTCAAGGACTCGGGCGAGTACGACAAGATCGTGGCGAAGTACGGGTTCGATCCGAAACTCGCCAAGTCCGCCAAGCGGACCGATCTCTGCGCCGGACCCAACTGAAGCCTCGCGCACCACGCCCAGCCCATCGCCATGGACATCTTCACCGAGTTTGCGCATGCAACGTACATCACCATCCAGATCACGCTGGCCGCGGGTGTTCTGGCGTGGGTGGTCTCTTTCGTTGCGGGCTTGAGCAAGCTGTCCCGCTCCCGGCTGGTGTCGTGGCCGGTGACCGGCTTGGTCGAGGTCGTGCGCGGCACGTCCTGCTATGTCCAGCTGTTCTGGCTGTACTTCGTGTTGCCCATGGTGGGCGTGGAGATCAGCGCCATGGCGGCGGGCATCGTCGCCATCGGGCTGAACATCGGCTGCTATGGGTCCGAAGTCGTCCGAAGCGCCATCCTGGCGGTCCCCCGGGGCCTTCTCGAGGCCGCCAGATCGCTCAACATGACCTCCACGCAAACCATGCGCCATGTCGTCATTCCGAACGCGTTCCCCCGAATGATTCCACCCATGTGCAACCTGATGGTCGATCTTCTGAAGATCACGCCCCTGGTGTCGCTGGTCACCATCGCGGACCTCACCTTCCTGGGGCAGATCTACAGACAGGAAACGGGCAGCCCTCTGCTGGCGTTCGGGATTCTGATGGGGGTCTATTTCGTGCTGTCCACCTTGATCATTCGCGCGTTCAGATGCGTTGAGCGCTGGGCGGGCAAGGGATTCGAAGGCACTCGGAGCTTCTGATGATCTGGGACCCCACCACAGCCGCCGAGGTATTTCCTCTCCTGATGCGAGGCTTGGTGGTCACCGCGCAGGTGACCGCCTTCTCGACGGTCCTGGCGTTGGCCGTCGGGCTGGTGCTGGCCATCGCTGCCCGTTCCCGAAGGGCGTTCGTGCGCGGAGCCGCGCAAGGTTTCCTGGAGGCCATCCGCCGAACCCCGCTGCTGATCCAGCTGTTCTTCGCGTTCTATGTGTTGCCGGAAGCCGGCATCCTGCTGGAGCCGGTGGTCTGCGGCGTTCTCGTGCTGGGCCTGCACATCGGGTGTTACATGGCCGAGGTCTACAGAGCCGGCATCGAAGGCGTGCACAAGGGGCAGTGGGAGGCCGCCAGGGCGCTCAACCTGTCTACCTACCGACAATGGACGCTCGTGGTTCTGCCGCAAGCGATCCCGCCCATGATTCCCGCACTGGGGAACTACCTGATCATGATGTTCAAGGAGAGTGCCTTGCTCTCGGCGATCGCGGTTCTGGATCTGATGGGCGAGGCGCGGCTGTTCTCCAACGAGACCTACCGATATGTCGAACCCATGACCCTGGTGGGCCTGATCTACCTGGCCATCAGCATTCCAAGCGCCGTGGCCGTGCGGTACCTGGAAGAGAAAATATCGCGGTCCAGGAAACTCAGCGGATAACGGCCTCACCCCATGTTCAATTCATACAGCCATGCGCGCGACCTGCTGGCGCAAGCCGGTGTCGTGGAATCCCACTACCACGTGGGACCGGAGCTCGTTGCCCGACGGTACGACGTCCAATCGCTCGCCGAGGCGGCGCGGCCCTTTGGCGCGACCCTGGTCCTCAAGAACCACACCTACGCCACCACGCCCTTGGCCGCGCTCGCGCGCGCGCGTTACGGGGTAAGGTTCTACGGCGGTGTCGTGCTCAACAGCTACGTCGGTGGGCTCAATCCCGCGGCCATCTCCAGTGCCGTCTCGGGCAACAAGGCCGATGTCGGCAGCGCGCAGCCGGACGACGCGCCCATCGTCGTGTGGATGCCCACCGTGGATGCCGTGGCCCACGTCAGGACACACGGATTCGGGTTCGATCCCAACTGGTCCGGCTGTTGTGGGAGCGGTCACAGCAAGCTGTCCACCGAAGACCTTGGCGGGCAACGCCTGGTGATCGCCTTCACCGACGACTTGCGTCCGACCACGGCGCTGGTCGAGGTGCTGGAGACGATCGCCCGCCATGGCTGCGTCCTGGCGACGGGGCACCTGAGTGCCGCGGAGGTCATGCAGCTCGTGCCTCTGGCCCTTTCCCTGGGGGTCAGAAAAATCATCGTCACGCATCCCCACTACCCGGCCGTGGGTCTCACGGACGACCAGCTTTGCACGCTCATCCAGCACGACGGCGTCTACATCGAGCACTGCTTTGCGATTCACACGCAGGACGGTATCGACCTTCGGGCGTTTGCGGACTCCATTCGGGCAACCGGTCCCGAACGCGTGCTGCTTTCGACCGATTTTGGCCAGGTCAACAGCGACGCGTTTCCGGCCGGAACGGTGATCTACGCGCTGGAACTTGGAAAGCTCCTGCGCGGGCATGTGTCGCTGCCCGCCCTGATGGCGATGTTCTCCTCCAACGGTTGCGCCGCACTCGGGATACCGGCATTCGGCAGCTGACATCGACCGAGCCTTGCACCCCGTGCAGCGAGTCGGTACATTGCAGCGACCCTGTCACAGGAGATCTCGCGCATGGCCCTCCGTCGTCACGTCCTCGTCACCGCCGCCGCCGCGCTGGCCGCGCCCACACTGCTTCGCGCCCAGCACCACGGCCACCACAGCGGCCAGTTCGAGCGCCTGAACCAGCCCGGGCGCATCGACCTGCCCGAGATCCACGCGCAGCAGGCCGTCAGCGACAGCCCCGCGCCGCGCGCGGCCAAGGCCGGGGCCTGGCGGGCGCGCGCGCCGCTGCCGATTCCGCGCACCGAGATGGCCTGGGCCGCCGCGTACCGCAGCCGCGTGCACCTGGTCGGCGGTTACGCCGAGCAGCGCGTGGACAAGCCGTACCACCACGCCTACGACCCCAGGACCGATCGCTGGGAGGAACTGCCCCAGCTGCCGCGCGGCGCGAACCACGTGGGTGTGGCGACGCTGGGCGACCGGCTCTATGCGTTCGGCGGTTTCATCGAGCAGAACCGCACGCCGCACGACGAGGCCTTCCGCTTCGACGGCGCGCGCTGGGAGCGCGTGCGCCGCCTGCCGGAGGCCTGCGGGGCCATGGCCTGCATCGCGCTGGGTTCGCGCATCCACCTGATCGGCGGCGCCATCGGCAGCGACTGGCGGCGCTCGATCGACTGGCACATCGTCTACGACCCCGCGAGCGACCGCTATGAGAAGCGCCAGCCCCTGCCGGTGGCGCGGGACCACATCGGCATCGTGGTGGTGGGGCCGTCCATTCACGTGATCGGCGGCCGCGTGGATTCCTTTCACACCAACAGCAGCCTGCACCACAGCTACGACGCGCAGGCGGACCGCTGGGTCGCGCGCACGCCCCTGCCCACGCCGCGCAGCGGCCACGGTTGTGTGCTGTACCGCGACCAGGTGTTCGTGATGGGCGGCGAGGGCACGAACCGCGTGTTCGGCCAGAACGAGGCCTGGGACCCGGTGGCTGATCGCTGGGTGTCGCACTCGCCCATGCTCACACCGCGCCACGGCATGGGCGCGGTGGTGATCGGCGACGAAATCATCGTGGCCGGTGGCGGGCCTCAGATGGGCGGTGGCGTGAAGAGCGCGATCAACGAGTCCTTCACCCTGGGCTGACTCCGCCGGCGCAGCGGGTGGGCGGCGGGCCCGTGCGGGTCTCGATGGAGAAGGGGATGGTGTCCACGAAGTCCTGCTGCACCTTGGGCGCCAGCGCGCTCCCGCTGAGCAGGACCTGGATGTACTGGATGTAGGACTCGCGCACGGTTTCGGCGAACAGGCCCGACCAGGCGCGAAAGACGATGTCCTTCTCCAGCGGGGCGAGGGCGATGGCATCCTGCAGCCCGCCTTCCAGGCAGTGGGCGTAGCGCACCGCATCGAATGCGCTGAGCGACAGATGGAAACCGGCGTCTTCCTGCTGAAGGATGCGCTCCAGGGCCGCCGCCTCGTCGTGGGTGTTGGCGCAGATGCGCTTGGACAGACGGTGCACGTTGTTGGAGCGCACGGGCGATGAGAGCGGGCCTTGCAGTTCGTTGAGGAACAGCGCCGCGAAGCGGCTGCCGATCTGCGCCTGGCGCATGAGCAGGCGCAGCGCCAGCTGGCGTTCGATGGGCAGGTCCTTGGTGCGCGACTCGGTGTTCGCACTGACGAACAGCCAGACCTTGCGGAGGTATTCGTTCACCAGCAGGGGCGCGTCGTGGGCCGAGAATTCGGCCAGCAGGGTGCGCATGTCGGATCGGTGCAGGGCCACGGTCTGCTGCATGGGGCTCACTCCGGTGTGGGATGGCGCCATCTTCGTACCATGGGGGGTATGCCGATCGCCACATGCTTCAAGTGCGCCGCGGGTGGCACGAAGCGTGGCGGTGGCGGCATGAGCGGTCGCGGCCGGGGTGACAATCGGCGGTGCGTCCACCCGACCGGGCGTTCCAACACCGCTTCACCATGCCCGCTCCGTCCCGTACCCCCCGCACCCTGGCCTCTGCCTCCGCCGATGGCCACCCGGAAGCCACGCTGGGCCTGCACGAGCCCGGCCACCTGTTCCGGCGCGCCCACCAGCACTCGGTGTCGTGCTTCAACGCGGTGTTCGGGCGGGCCGTCACGCCGCTGCAGTACGCCGCGCTGCGGGTGCTGCAGGAGCACCCGGGCATCGACCAGGTCACGCTGGCCGCGGCCATCGCGCTGGACACCTCCACCACGGCCGAGATCGCGGTGCGCCTGGAGCGCGATGGCTGGATCGTGCGCGAGCTGGGCGCGCGCCGCCAGCGCCGGCTGGAGCTCACCGCCGAAGGGCAGCGGGTGATCAACGAGATGCTGCGGTCCGAGGCGGTGCTGGCCGACCGCATCCTCACCACGCTCGACGCCGGCGAGCGCGAGGTGCTCATGGGCCTGATGCACAAGCTGCTCGGCAAACCCCCCGTCTGAACCCGGTTGACGACCGGCCCCGGCTTGGGCTACCATTTGATTCAGTGTACTGAATGAAGGAGACGACATGAGCTGGATGCGCAATGCCTGGTATGTGGGTGCCACCTCGGTGGAAGTCGGCGATGCCCCCTTGGGCCGGCGCCTGTTGGGGGCCCGCATGGCCTTCTTCCGCGACGCGCAAGGCCGCGTGCAGGCGGTGGAGGATTTCTGCCCGCACCGGGGCGCGGCGCTGTCGCTGGGCCGCGTGTGCAAGGGTGAGCTGGTGTGCGGCTACCACGGCCTGGTGATGGGCGGCGACGGCGTGACCCGCTCGATGCCCGGCCAGCGCGTGGCGGCGTTCCCGCGCATCCAGCGCTTCGCGGTCGAGGAGCGCTACGGTTTCATCTGGGTCTGGGCTGGCGAGGCCGACCAGGCCGATCCCTCGACCATTCCGGTGCTCGAATGGCACGACAACCCGGCCTGGGCCTACGGCGGCGGCCTGTTCCACATCAAGGCCGACTACCGCCTGATGATCGACAACCTGATGGACCTCACGCACGAGACCTACGTGCACTCGACCAGCATCGGCCAGCAGGAGATCGACGAGACGCCCTGCACCACGCGCCGCGAGGGCACCACGGTGGTGACCAGCCGCTTCATGGAGAACATCGAGGCGCCGCCCTTCTGGCTCGACGCGCTGCGCGCCATCGGCGTGGAGGGCAACCCCCGGGTGGACCGCTGGCAGGTCTGCCGCTTCTCGCCGCCCAGCCATGTGCTGATCGAGGTGGGTGTGGCCCTGGCCGGCCAGGGCGGCTACGACGCGCCCGACGACAAGAAGGTCTACAGCGTGGTGACCGACTTCATCACGCCCGAGGTCGATGGTTCGATGTGGTACTTCTGGGGCATGGCGCGCCGCTTCCGGCCGCAGGACGCCGCGCTCACCGATCGCATCCGCGCCGGGCAGCACGGCATCTTCTCCGAAGACCTCGAAGTGCTGGAGCGCCAGCAGCAGAACCTGGACGCCTTCGCGCAACGCAAGCTGCTCAAGCTCAACATCGACGCGGGCGGCGTGCAGGCACGGCGCGTGATCGACGAGCACATCGCGAAGGAAGCCGTGCCGGCCTAAGGTGCCGGGCCCCCGCGCCGCTCAGCGCGGCGGGCGGCGGCCGTAGGCGGCCTGCGCCATCTGCAGGGTGGCGACCAGGGTGCGGATCAGCCACAGCGCCAGCCGCTCGAGCCAGGGCCCGGTGGGGGCGGGCGGCGGCACCGCCACCACGGCCGGGTGCATGTCCAGCCGGTCCCAGCCCAGGGACGCCAGCGCCTGGCGTTCGGCCGGGCTCGGGTCCGGGCTGTCGGCGGTCACCACCTCCAGCGTGCGAACACCCTGGGCGTGCAGCGCCGTGGCCAGCGGCACCAGGTCGGCCCGCGCGGGCGGCCAGTAGACCCGCTCGCGCGCGCGCCGCACCGTGTCGAACACGATCACGGCGTGGCCCGCCGCCGGCAGGGCGGCGGCCCAGTCGTTTGCGGTCACCACGGCATCGGCCAGGCGCGGGGGCATGCGCAGAAAGCGGTGCGTGGTCAGCACCGTGACCTGGTCGTACCGGGCGTCGCCCAGCGCGGCGTGCAAGGCGGCGCCGCCGGCCCCGCCGCCCGCGCCGATCACCACCACGTGCCGCTCGGGCGGGGCGGGCCGCATCAGGCAAACGGCGCGGCCAGGGCGAACCACACGCCCAGCGCCACCGAGATGATGAAGGCGCCGTCCAGCAGGCCGGCGAGCAGGAAGACCTTGGGCTGCAGGGCTTCCATCATCTCGGGCTGGCGGGCCGAGGCCTCCAGGTACTTGCTGGCCATCACGCCGATGCCGATGCAGGAACCGAGGGCGCCCAGGCCGATCATGTGGCCGACGGCGAGGGGGAGCTGGCTGAGGTCTGACATGTGAAACTCCTTTCTGGTTGGACTGGTTTCACTGTGACGGAGGAGCGACATGAAATCCATGACGCGGGAGGTCATGGCGCTACGATCACCCGCTTCTTCCACCCCGAAACCTGACCATCATGCACCGACTGGCCCCGCCCGAGAGGATCCGAATGGGGGTCTCGCGCTG
Source organism: Hydrogenophaga sp. FW305-3-2-15-A-LB1 (assembly GCF_058787875.1). Classification (NCBI taxonomy): domain Bacteria; kingdom Pseudomonadati; phylum Pseudomonadota; class Betaproteobacteria; order Burkholderiales; family Comamonadaceae; genus Hydrogenophaga; species Hydrogenophaga sp. FW305-3-2-15-A-LB1. The sequence goes on from NZ_JBYTAE010000013.1 coordinate 63,310, forward strand.
CCGGGCCGGCTGCCCTACACTGCGCAAGTGGCGCCCGGCAGACATGGGCGCAAGCTTGCCGAGCCCAAGCTCATCACGGAGGAGGCCGTCGTGACCCACCCGGTCCTGAGTTTCTTCAGCGACATCCGCATCCTGTCCGCCATCCTGATCGCGATGCTGGGCATGACCTTTCTGGCGCACGCCAGCGCCCGCTCATGGCCGTACGTGAAATGGCTGGCGGGTTCGGCGCTGGTGTTCGGCGTCACGCAGGGGCTGCTGGTGTCGGCGGACGCGCTGGGCTGGATCTCGGGCGAGGTCGCCGGCCCGGTGGGCTCCGCGATGGGCCTGGGCGCCCTGGCCGCCCTGCTGGCGGGCCTGCAGGCCTGCTTCACCCCGGGTGGCACACCGCCCTCGCGCGTGTTCGCCGCCGTGCTGGTGGGCGCCCCGGTGCTGGTGGTGGCGATGAGCGGCCTGATGGACGGTTGGGCCTTCGCCGGGCCGGCGGCGATCGCGCTCATCTTCACGGCCGCCGCCTGCTGGCTGGCCTGGCTGTGGACGCGCGACGGCTGGGGCGGGCAGCTGGTGCTGGCCGTGTTGTGCCTGGGCTACCCCGTGTTGTTCGTGGTCGCCATGCTCTCCGACATGAGCCTGCTGCAGTTCCGTCAGGTCACGCCGCTGCCGGTGAGCATCGCCTACGTGTTCGTGATGACCCTGATCCTGCAGCGCGACTCGCTGATCCTCGCGCGCGAGCTGCGCGAGCGCGTGCGGGCCGAGCAGGCCCTGCAGCAGCTCACCGATTCGCTGGAAGAGATCGTGCGCAGCCGCACGCGCCAGCTGGAAGAGATCATCCAGGGCCTGCGCTCGTTCGCGGGCATGGTCTCGCACGACCTGCGCGGCCCCTTGCGCAACACCGCCGGCCTGGCCGATCTGGCGCTGGAGGACTACCGCGCGGGCAACACCGCCGGGGCGGAGCGTTCGCTGGAGCTGATCCGCCGCGAGGCGCAGCGCGCCACCGACATGGTGAACGACCTGCTCACGCTGGCCAAGGTGGACCAGGGGCCGCCCAGCCCCGAGGCGGTGGACATGCAGGCCCTGCTGCGCGAATGCCTGCAGTCGCTGGCCGTGCAGTTCCCGCAGGCGCCCGAGGCGGTGCAGGCCGCGCCCCTGCCGGTGGTGCAGGCCGATGCGGGCCTGATGCGCCACGTGCTGATGAACCTGCTGGGCAATGCGCTGAAGTTCGGTGCCGAGCGGCGCGACCTGCACATCGCGCTCGATGCCCGCGAGGAGGGCGGTTTCTGGCGCTTCTCGGTGGCGGACAACGGGCCGGGCTTCGATCCCGACAAGAGCGGCGAGCTGTTCAAGCCGTTTTCCCGGCTGGACGAGCGCCAGGCCGGTGGCACGGGCCTGGGGCTCACGGTGGTCAAGCGCGCGGTGGAGCGGCACGGCGGCACGGTCGGCGCGTGGTCCTCGCCCGGCGAGGGCGCGGCCTTCTGGTGGACCCTGCCGGTGACGGCCGCCCCCCAGGGCTGACGGCGCTTTTCGTTTTCTTCAGCGGCCCACGCGCTGCACGCCTTCGAGGTTGCCCAGCATGCGCTTGAGCAGGGCGATGACCTGCTCGCGTTCCGAGGTGCTGAAGCCTTCCAGCAAGGCTTCCTCGCGCGCCATGGCCAGGCGGAACACCGCGTTGTGCAGCTTGTTGCCGGGCGGGGTCACGTGGTATTCGATCTTGCGCAGGCCCTGCGGCCGGGGCTCGAGCCAGCCGTTCTCCACCATGAAGGCGATCGACCGGCTCACGGCGCCCTTGTCCAGCCCCATCAGTTCACACGCCTTGGAGGCGGTGGACCAGGGGTAGATCTTGAAGTACGACAGGATGCGCCACTCGGTCACGCCGATGCCGAACTTCTCGTTGTAGAGGCTGGACGCGCTGCTGGACACCCGGTTGGACAACCACAGCAGCAGGCCGGGAACGTAGGTATCGAGATCGAGTTGCATGGGCTTTCAGGGGCGGTGTTCGTCGTCCGGCGCCGCCAGGCTTTGCACGATGCGCTCGAAGGCCCGGGCGGCATTCGGAGAATAGTGGATCATGGACAGGAAGGCGTGCAGCAGGCCGGGGCAGCGCACGGTTTCGCAGTCCACGCCCGCCGCCGCCAGGCGCTCGCCATAGGCCTCGCCCTCATCGCGCAGCGGGTCGCATTCGGCGGTGAAGATGCGCGCGGGCGGCAGGCCGGCGAGGTCGGTGGCCTGCAGCGGCGAGGCATCGGGGTGGCGGCGCGCCGCCGTGTCGGGGCAGTAGTGGTCCCAGAACCAGCGCATGTCGTCCGCGCTCAGCAGGTGGCCTTGCGCGAAGTCGCGGTAGCTGGCGGTGTCGAAGCCGGCGTCGGTCACCGGGTAGACCAGCACCTGCAGGTCCACCGGCCGCGCCCCGGGCAGCTCGCGCAGGCGCCGCGTGGCCACGGTGGCCAGGGTGGCGCCGGCGCTGTCGCCCATGGCGATCAGGCGCCGCAGGGGTTGGCCCAGCCAGGTCGCACCGGCCTGGCCGCCTTGCAGCAACGCGGCGATGGCGTCGTCCACCGGGCCGGGGTGGGGGCTCTCCGGGGCCAGGCGGTAGTCCACCGACAGCACGGCCGCGTGGGTTCGGGCCGCCAGCGTGGCGGTGAACGGGTCGTGGTCGGCCACCGAGCCCAGCACCCAGCCGCCGCCGTGGAAGTAGACGATCAGGTCGCCGTTGCAGGCTTCGGGCACGTAGAGGCGCGCGGGCAGTGGGTGGCCCTGGGGCGTGGGCAGGGCGAGGTCTTGCACCCGGGCCACCGGCAGGCCCTCGCCGAACAGGCTTTTCATGAGGGTGGGGAAGGCACGCGCCTCCGTGGCGGTGCAGGCCGAGAAGGGTTTGCGGCCGGCGGTGCGAACGCGTTCGAGCAGATCGAGGGTGGGGGCGTCGAAGGTCATGGGTGCAGGGTTCAGGAAAGAAAGGTTCAACCGTTGATCACGCCGCCGTCGACGGTGATCACCTGGCCCGTCACATAGGACGAGGCCTCGCCGCAGAGAAAACCGACGACGCCGGCGACGTCCTGCGGCGTGCCGAAGCGCTGCAATGGAATCTCGGCCAGGCGCTGTTCGCCGTGGTGGGCGATCAGGTCTTCGGTCATGCGCGTCTGGATCAGGCCCGGCGAGACCGCGTTGACCAGGATGTCGGGCGCGAAATCGCGCGAGAAGGCGCGCACCAGGCCGACGATACCGCCTTTGGCCGCGGCGTAGGCCGCACGGCCCGGCGTGCCGCGCTGGAAGGCGCGCGAGGTGCAGAGCACCATGCGCGAAGGCGTCCGCCGGTCGCGCGCGGCGCGAAAGGCCAGGGCCATGTCGTAGGCGGTGGTGAGGTTGCTGGCGATCGCCCGGTCCCAGCCCGAGCGGTCGGCGGGATCGAGCCGGTCGGTCTCGAACAGGCCGGCCATGTGCACCAGCGCGAAGGGCGGGCGCCCGCTCTCGTCGATGGCGCGCTCGCAGGCCGTGTGGTCGGCCAGGCGGGAGGTGCTGCAGCTCACCGCCGCGTGGCCTTGAAGCGCATGGCGCGCCCCGTCCAGCCGCGCGGCGTCCACGTCGATCAGGTGCACCGAGGCACCCGCGGCCAGAAAGTGCCGGGCGCAGGCCTGGCCGATGCCGCCCGCACCGCCGGTGATGAGCACGTGCCGGCCGGCGAATTCAGGGAAGGGGCGTTGCGCGTCAGAGGAAGGCATGCGGGGATTGAATTGGCATCAGGTTGATGGGTCAACCTATGGTAAACCCTTGGATCTGTTGTGTTGACATGTCAACCTAATGCGATCATAGTCCGACCCGTGCCGCGATCCGCGGCGGTGATTCAAGACGGAAAGTGGAACGATGGCGGATTCGGTTGGTCGGCTGGACATGTTGGTGGTGGGCGCGGGTTTCGCGGGCATCTACCAGCTCTACAAGGCCCGGGAGATGGGGCTGTCGGTGCGCGTGCTGGAGGCGGGCGACGGCGTGGGCGGCACCTGGTTCTGGAACCGCTACCCCGGTGCGCGCTGCGACGTGGAGAGCCTGGACTACTCGTACTCGTTCAGCCGCGAGCTCGAGGAAGAATGGGTGTGGAGCGAGCGCTATGCGCCGCAGGCCGAGATCCTGCGCTACATCGAACACGTGGTGGACCGCTTCGGCCTGCGCGACGGCATCCAGCTCAACGCGCGGGTGGCCAGCGCGGTGTTCGACGACGAGCGCCTGCTCTGGACGGTGCGCACCGAGGCCGGCGATGTGCTGGAGTGCACCTACCTCGTCATGGCCACGGGCGGCCTGTCGATCCCGCAGCGCCCGCAGTTGCCCGGGCTGGAGAGCTTCCAGGGCCGCTGGTACCACAGCGCGCAGTGGCCCAAGGAGGGTGTGGACTTCACCGGCCAGCGCGTGGCCCTGATCGGCACCGGCTCCAGCGGCGTGCAGATGGTGCCCGTGATCGCGGAGCAGGCCGCGCAGCTCACGGTGTTCCAGCGCACCGCGAATTTCAGCGTGCCGGCGCACAACGTGCCTTTCACCGAAACCGCGCTGGCGGCGGCGAAGGCGCGTTACCCGGACCGCCGCGCCATGGGGCGTGAAGCGATCACCGGCCAGTTCCTGAACGCCAACACGAAGACCGCCGCCGAGATGACCGAGGAGGAACAGCGCGCCGAGCTCGAGTACCGCTGGCGGGGCGCGGGCGGCGGTTTCCGCATGTTGCGCACCTTCGCCGACCAGATGAGCAACCTGGACACCAACCGCATGGTGGCCGACTACGCGCGCAACCGCATCCGCGGCGTGGTGAAGGACCCGGTCAAGGCCGAGCTGCTGTGCCCCAAGGACGACCTGCCGTTCGGCGGCAAGCGCCTGTGCGTGGACTCGCACTACTACGAGACCTTCAACCGCGAGCACGTGGACATCGTCGATGCGGCGGCCCACCCGATCATCGAGGCCACGGCCCGCGGCGTGCGCACCGATGCGCGCGAGCACGAGGTGGACGCCATCGTCTTCGCCACCGGCTTCGACGCCATGAGCGGCGCGCTCAAGGCGATCGACATCCGCGGTGCGCGCGGCGCGCGGCTGAGCGACAAATGGGCGCACGGCCCCACCTCCTACCTGGGCCTGGGCATCGCCGGTTTTCCCAACATGTTCGTGGTGGCCGGGCCGGGCAGTCCCTCGGTGCTGAGCAACATGGTGCATTCGATCGAGACCCACGTCGACTGGATCGCGCGGCTGCTGCAGCAGGCCCGCGCGGTCGGCGTGCGCCGCATCGAGGCCACGCAGGAAGCCGAGGACGGCTGGGTGCGCCGCTGCGCGGAGGAGGCCGACAAGACGCTCTACCCGCGCGCGAACTCCTGGTACATGGGCGCCAACATCGCGGGCAAGCCGAGGGTGTTCATGGCCTTTGTCGCGGGCGTGCCGCTGTACCGCCGGATCATCGAAGACGTCGCCGCCCGGAATTACCAGGGATTCGAGATGGCCTGAGCCACAGGCCACCACCACACCAGCATCCGAACCTATCCACCCGAGAGAGACACCATGATCCAACGCAGAACCCTGCTCCAGTCCGCCGCCGCTTTGGTGGCCGCCCCGGCCATCGTGGCCCGAGCGCAATCGCCCATCACCCTGCGCTTCCAGACCTTCGTGCCGGCGACCTCCAACGTGTACTCGCGCGTGCTGGTGCCATGGATGAACAAGGTCGAGAAGGAATCGAACGGGCGCCTGAAGTTCGAGCACTATGCGGCGATGCAGATGGGCGGCGCGCCCGCCCAGCTGTTCGACCAGGCGCGCGAAGGCGTGGTGGACATGGTGTGGTCGCTCGCCGGCTACACACCCAACCGCTTCCCGCGCGCCGAGGTCTTCGAGCTGCCGTTCTTCACCTACGACGGCGAAGGCGCGTCCAAGGCCGCCTGGGAGTACATGACGACCTATTCCGCCGACGAGCTCAAGGAAGTGAAGGTGCTGACCTTCCACACCCATGGCCTGAACGTGCTGCACATGAAGAACAAGCTGATCACCAGGGCGGCCGACTTCAAGGGCCTGAAGGTGCGCGGCCCCTCGCGCAAGGCGACGCAGATCCTGAGCGCGGTCGGCGCGATTCCGGTGGGCATGCCCTTGCCGCAGATCCCGGACTCGCTCTCCAAGGGCGTGATCGATGGCGCCATCATTCCCTGGGACACCGTGCCTTCGGCCAAGCTCGACGAGCTGACCAAGTTCCACACCGAGTTCGCCAAGGGCATGCCGGGCTTCAACAACAGCATCCAGTACATGGTGATGAACAAGGCGCGCTACGAAAACCTCGCACCCGACCTCAAGCAGATCATCGACCGGAATTCGGGCCTGGAGGCCTCGGGCCTGTTCGGTCGCGTGATCGCCGAGGCCGATCCGGTGGTGCGCAAGGGCGCGATCGACCGGGGCAACACCGTGCACGTGATGGGCAAGGCCGAGACCGAGGAGTTCATCAAGCTCACCGCGCCCATCACCGACGAATGGGTGGCCGACATGGACAAGCGCGGCTTCGACGGCAAGAAGCTGCTGCAGGGCGGGCGTGACCTGATCAACAAGTACAAGCCCAAGGCCTGAAGGCTTCCGCGCGTCGCGTGAGAGAGCCCGTCCAGCACGGGCTTTTTTTCGGGTGTCACCGACCGGTGTTATGGTCGCGCGTTTTTCTTCAACGCTGAAAGGATGTTCGATGCTGGCCCGCCGATTTGTCTGGACTTTGCTGCTGGTGCCCTTCTTGCTGGTGGGTTGCGGCAAGACCGATCCTCAGGCCGCGCTCGAAGCGGCGGTGCAGAAGCTGCAGGACAACCTGGAGGCGAAAAAGACCGGGGCCGTGATGGACCAGCTGCACCCGAGTTTCCAGGCGGGCGAGGGCATGGACCGCGAGTGGGCCAAGCGCACGATGACGCTGATGTTCATGCGCTACGCGAACATCAAGATCATCGCCGTCACGCGCAGCAGCCGCATCGACAGTGGCAGTTCGCAGGTGGGCCACACCGAGGCCAAGGTGGTGGTGACGGGCGCGCAGGGGCTCATTCCCGAGCGCGCCGAACCCTATGCCGTCCAGCTGCAATGGCGGCTGGACGGCGGCGAATGGAAGCTGATCGAACTGCATTGGGAGTGAATGTCCGAGGCCCGGGTCGGACTGGGCCTACAGACGCTCCGGGTACCCCTTCCTAGCATGGTGAATCCAGGGGCGGTGCCCCCCGCACCGCCTGGCTCTCAGGAGGTTCACACCATGTTTGCATCCATTTGTCACCACCCACGCGGCTGGGTGGCCGCAGCGGCACTCGCCGTCTGCCTGCCTGCGGCCTGGGCCGCGGGCCCCGACAAGGCCGCGATCGAAGCCGCCTACCAGCGCGACCGCGCCGCCTGCCAGGCCCTGAGCCCCACGCAGGACCGCACCAGCTGCCTGCGCGATGCGGGCGCGCACCGCGCGCAGGCACTGAAATCGGGCATCCGGGGTGGCTCATCGGCGCAAGACCTCGAGCGCAACGCGCTGCAACGCTGCCAGCGGCACACGGGCGAACAACGCACGATCTGCGAGCGCATGGCGCGTGGCGAAGGCTCGGTCTCCGGTTCCGTTCAAGGCGGCGGCACGATCCGCGAGCTGGTGACGCAGGAGACCCTGCCGGTGCCGCCACCACCGCCACCGCCGCCCCAGGCGCCCGTGTTGTCGCCGCCGCTGCAACCGGCGCCCATGTCCCCACCGCCGTCGCTCTCGCCACCGCCCTCGATGAACCCGTCGCCCGCGCCGCTGCCACCGGCGGCCCCGCCGCTGTCGCGCTGAGCTTCAGGTCAGAGCCAGTACTCCCACATCCGCGCGAAGAATTCCTTGAAGCGCAGGTTCAGGCCGCGCCGCTGCCATTCGGCGAGCGTGACCTGTTTCGACGCCGCGAGATCGGCGTCGAACAGCTTCTGCAGTTGGGCGTTGAACTCCGCGCCCAGCACGACCGCGTTCAATTCGTAGTTGTGCAGGAAGCTGCGCCAGTCCAGGTTGGTGGATCCGATGGTGGACCACACGCCATCGACCGAGCCCGTCTTGGTGTGCAGGATGACGCCCTGGCGTTCGTAGATCTTCACGCCGGCCTTGAGCAACTGCGTGTAGTAGTTGCGCCCGGCGTGGAAGATCAGCCACGAGTCGGTCTTGCCCGGCAGGATGAGCTTCACGTCCACACCGCGCCGCGCCGCGTCTTCCAGCGCCGTCAGCAGTTGCGGGTCGGGCGCGAAGTAGGCGTTGGTGAGGTGCACGGTGGTTTCCGCGCTGGCGATGGCCGAGAGCAGCGTGGCGTAGATCGCGCTGTAGCTGTCCTTGGGTGAGCTGCCGATGGCGCGCACCACGTCCGAGCCGGCGCGCACCGGCGTGGGGTAGTAGTTGCGCGCGGCGATGGCTTCGCCCTTCTGCGCCGCCCAGGTCTCCAGGAACAGCTTCTGGAACTCCGCCACCACCGGGCCCTGCAGCTGCACATGCGTGTCGCGCCAGGGGATGCCGTCGATGTCGCTCTTTTTCCCATCCGTCTTGCCGCTGCTGCCCGAGCCCATCGACAGGGAACCGCTGGAGTACACACCGCTGATGTTGATGCCGCCCAGGAAGGCGATGCGGCCGTCCACGATCAGCAGCTTGCGGTGGTCGCGCTCGTTGAGCTCCCACTCCTTGCGCGCCAGCGTGGGGTTGATCGGGTTGAACTCGATGACCTTGATGCCGGCGTCGGTCAGGCGCTTGAAGAACTCGTCGGGCGTGCCGATGGTGCCCACGCTGTCGTGGATCAGGTGCACCTGCACGCCTTGCTGCTGCTTGGCGATCAGCGCGTTGGCGAACTGCTGCCCCACCTCGTCGTCGTCGAGGATGTAGGTCTCCAGGTGGATGTGGTCCTTGGCCGTGTCGATGGCCGCGAGCATGGCCTTGTAGGTGGCCGGGCCGTCCTCCAGCAGGTCCACCTTGTTGCCGGCCGTCAAGGGGCTGCCGACGATGGCCTCTTCCAGCGCGAGGTGCCGCGAGAGCACGTCGCTGCCCTGGCCACCCGCGCGCAGGCGCTCCAGGATGGCGCGGCTGCGCTCGGCCGACAGCGGGCCCTGGGACCCTTCGAGGCGGACCGGGGGCGGGCGCCGGTCCAGATCCGGCACCACCCGCGGCAGGCTTTTGCAGCCGACCAGGCCGAAGACGAGCAGCAGGCCCGCCGTCAAGCCCTGGGCCCTTCGCCACGAACCGTGGGGCTGGTGCAACATGCTTTGAACCTCTTTTGTGACTTTGTTGTGAACAGCGGCGGGCATGGCGTGCAGGCGAGTTGTAACGAATGGTATGTTCAACGCATTGACATTTTGTTGAGTGTTCATCATGTTGCATCACCTTTCCTCCGCCCGTTGGATGTCCTTGTGTTCCGCTGTGCTGTTGGCGGCCTGCGGCGGGAGCGGGGGAGGGGCTGGCGCGCCCACGGGGCCCGCCCCTTCAACGACGATCAGCCTGAGCGTTCCTGAGCTGGCCCTCGCGGTATCGGGCAAGGCGCGCATTGTCACGGTGACCAACACTGGCTCAGCGCCTGCGTTGTCCGTCATTTACTCCTTGACGCCAGCAACGCCAGTGGCGGTCAACACGGTGTCGAGCTGCAGTACGCTGGCTCCTGGTGCCTCCTGCCAGATCACCATCACGCCCGGCGCCTCGGCGACGGCGGCACCGGGCATCACCAACCCGACGCCCATCACAATGAACGTGGGTGGCGTCAACACCAACCTTTCGACGACCGCGTTGCATGTGCTGGACTACGGCAGCGTTTTTCAAAATGGTTATGTGTTCGCGCTGGATGACACCACGTCCAATGCCACCAGCGTGGGTGGCAAGGTTGCGGCGCTGAATGACCTGGCTTCGACTCTCCCCTGGAGTACCACGCCAGCGCTGATCAATGCAGCCAGCCTGAACGATGGGATGGCCAACACACAGGCCATCGTGACCATCTACGATGCCCTTTCCGTCTCGCGCGCCGATTACGCGGCGGGCGCCTGCACTGCACTGCCTAGCAATGGCCAGAACCCTTGGTACTTGCCCGCCATTTGCGAGATGAGTTCGGCCGCCGCTGGCTGCACGCCGGGCCAACCCAACATGCAGACCAACCTGGTCGACACCAACGGCACGCTGACGGGCCCAGTCACATGGCATTGGAGTTCCACCGAATCACTGGCAATGCCCGTGACGCAAAGTATCCAACACCAATTCGCGACAGGTGGCACGTCGAGCCAGCGACCGGAACCCAAGGGCTCCTCGTTCAGTGCCCGCTGCGTTCGAGTCATCAAGACCCTTTGACGCGCTCCGCTCTTGAGTTAAGTCACCGGCGCCGGATTGAACAGCACCAGCGCGTTGTGCAGCTTCCAGCGCTCGGCCCAGGTCTGCTGGCGGCCGCTGGCGACCTCGAGCATGAGGTGGAACAGCTCCCAGCCCACGTCTTCGATGCTCGCCGTGCCGTCGGCGATGGTGCCGGCGTTGATGTCCATCAGGTCGTGCCAGCGCCGCGCCAGGTCGCTGCGCGTGGCGACCTTGATCACCGGCACCGGCGCCAGCCCGTAAGGCGTGCCACGCCCGGTGGTGAACACGTGCAGATTCATGCCCGCGGCCAGCTGCAGCGTGCCGCAGATGAAGTCGCTCGCGGGCGTGGCGGCGTAGGTCAGGCCCTTGGCCTTGAGCTTCTCGCCGGGTGAGAGCACGTTGCTGATCGGCGCGCTGCCCGACTTCACGATCGAGCCCATGGCTTTTTCCACGATGTTGGACAGGCCGCCTTTCTTGTTGCCCGGTGTGGTGTTGGCGCTGCGGTCCACGCTGCCGCGTTGCAGGTAAGCGTCGTACCAGGCCATCTCGCGCACCATGGCCTGGGCCACCTCGGGCGTGGTGGCGCGCGCGGTGAGCTGGGCGATGCCGTCGCGCACCTCGGTGGTCTCGGAGAACATCACGCTCGCGCCCGCGCGCACCAGCAGATCGGTGCAGAAGCCCACGGCCGGGTTGGCCGTGACGCCGGAAAATGCGTCGCTGCCGCCGCACTGCACGCCCACCACGAGTTCGCTGGCCGGCACGGTCACGCGCCGGCGCGCGTTCAGGCGCTCCAGGTGTTCCTCGGCCTGGCGCAGGATGGACTCGACCATGGACATGAAACCCACGTGCGCCTCGTCCTGCAGGCAGACCACATCCAGCCGGGTCTCGGCGGTGGTGCCCACGTCGGCCACGTTGCGCTCGTCCACCAGCGGGATCGAGCCCGGCGGCAGCAGGCGCTCGGGTTGCAGCTTCTCGCAGCCCAGGCTGACCACCATCACCTCGCCGCCGAAGTTCGGGTTCAGGCTGATGTGGCGCAGGGTGCGGATGGGAATGACGGCGTCGGGCGCGTCGATGGCCACGCCACAGCCGTAGCCGTGTTCCAGCGCCACCACGTCGTCCACGTTCGGGTATTGGGGCAGCAGCTCGGCCTTGATGCGCTGCACCGCGAAATCGGTGACGCCGGCGACGCACTGCACCGTCTGCGTGATGGCCAGGATGTTGCGCGTACCGACCGAGCCGTCCGGGTTGCGGTAGCCCTCGAAGGTGTAACCCTCCAGCGGGGGCTGCGGCGCGGGCTTCACCGTGGCCATGGGCAGGTTCTCCAGGCCGCGCGCCTCGGGCATCTGCAGCAGGCGCTCGTGTACCCAACTGCCGGCCGGGATGTGGTCCAGCGCGTGGCCGATGGGCACGCCGTAGCGCAGCACCGCCGCGCCGCGCGCCAGGTCCACCAGGGCCACCTTGTGCCCTTGCGGCACCCGGTCGCGCAACACCACGGCGCCGCCGGGCAGGGCGGTGCCGGCCGGCAAGCCGCCATCGTTGGCCACGATCGCCACGTTGTCGGCGGCGTGCATGCGGATGGTCAGCGGCACAAGGGCCGGGGGGGAAGCCAGGGTCTCGGGCATGCGCATCTCCTATGATTCAGCGCGCATCGCAGGCCGTTTGAGGCTACGATGTGATCAATTTGGTACCGGTACCATTTTAAGCCGCAAATGAAAGAAACCGACAACACCCGGCGTTCGCGCCGTGGCAGCGGGGCCATCACCCTGCGCGACGTGGCCAAGCTCGCGGGCGTGGCGCCCATCACCGCCTCGCGCGTGCTCAACACACCGGAGCAGGTGTCGGTGGACGTGCGCAAGAAGGTGCTGGACGCGGTGCAGAAGACGGGTTACGTGCCCAACCGCATGGCGGGCGGGCTGGCGTCCTCGCGCAGCCGCCTGATCGCGGCGGTGGTGCCCAGCACGGTGATGTCGGTGTTCATGGAGACCATCGAGTCGCTCAACGGCACCTTGTTCGACGCGGGTTACCAGCTGATGCTGGGCCAGTCGAGCTACTCGGCCAGCCGCGAGGAGTCGTTGCTGGAGGCCATCATCGGCCGCCGACCGGACGGCATTTTCCTCACCGGCGTGTTGCACTCGGGCAAGGGCCGCACGCGTTTGCTGGCCTCGGGCATTCCGGTGGTGGAGACCTGGGACCTGACGCCCGCGCCGATCGACATGCTGGTGGGTTTTTCGCACGCCGACATCGGCCGCGAGGTGGCGAAGTTCCTGATCGGCAAAGGGCGGCGGCGCCTGGCGATGATTCGCGCGGACGACGAGCGCGCCGACCGGCGTGCCAAGGCGTTTGCGGCGGAGGTGGCGCGCAGTGGGCTGGCCGAGGCCAAGGTGGAGGTGGTGGACGTGGGGGCTTCGCGCACGATCAAGAGCGGGCGTGATGCATTGACCCGCCTGCTGGAGATCGAGCCCGAGGTGGATGCGGTGTTCTGCAGTTCGGATCTGCTGGCTTCGGGGGTGGTGACGGAGGCGCGGGTGCGCGGCATCGACATCCCGGGCCGTCTGGCCATCGTGGGTTTCGGCGATGTGCCTTTCGTGGCGGACATGGTGCCGGCGCTGAGCACGGTGCACATCAACGGCGCGGACATCGGGCGCATGGCGGGGCGGTGTCTGATCGACCGGGCCGAGGGGCGGGAGGTGGCCCAGCGGGTGGTGGATGTGGGGTTTTCCATCGTCGAGCGGGATACCACCTGATTTTTCTCCGGCTGATCCGGTCCTCGGCGATCGGGGTGGCCGGCTCCGCTCATGTCCCCCGAACCGGCTGCGCCGGTTCTCCTCCTTTACTT